>NZ_JBNCKS010000021.1:0-102681 GCF_049841635.1 Micromonospora sp. DT44
AACGACGTCAGCGAGCGACCAACACGATTTTCAGCCCGGAACGGGCCACCTCGCCAGAGGCGACAAGGACTAACCCCACCCGCCCCCACCCCCGGGGTGGCCCCGTTGATCATGAAGTTATCGCCATCGCGGTCGGCGTGTCGGAGCAATAACTTCATGATCAACGGGGCTTTGGGGGTCCGTCAGGTGAGGACTACTGGGGGTTCCGTTAGGTGGGGGGTCAGGGGGGTTTTGGGGGTCAGCCAGCTTGCCGTCGGGGACTGGTCGGGGTTGACCTGCCAGTTTCGGGATACCCGGTCGACGCCGATGGCGTACACGGTCAGCGTGCCGTCCGCGTCGATGCGCAGCCGCAGGAACGACTTGGAGTCCTCGATGCCCTGGCCGGCGAACAGTTCGTTGACGTTCACCCCGAAGGCGCCCGCCACCAGCAGGTACGCCGCGACCAGCTGACTCGCCACCAGCCCGATGGCCGGGCCGTACACCACCACGGCGGCGACCGCCGGCAGCGGCCACGGCCAGTCGTAGAACGGCAGCGCCAACCAGACCCAGGTGCCGCCGGCGGCCAGCGCCACATGGGCCACGCCGTGGCCGACGCCGAGGAGCCAGTGCCGGGCGTGCCGCTTTCCGCTGGCGCTGGGCGGCTTGGCGAACAGGATCGCCGCGATCACCGTCACCAGCACCATCAGCACCAGCGGAACGCTGAACAGCCGTTGGTCGCTGCTGTCGCCCCAGTTGGCCGTCGCGCCCGCCATGGCCAGCATCAGCAGGGTGTGCAGGGTGCCCAGCAGAGTCGCGAAGCCCGGGTTGCGGAACGGCAGTCGTCCGAAGATGCCCCAGCCGTAGCGGCGCGAGCGGGCCGCGTCTGGATAGCGGGCCACCAGGTCGTACGGCTGGGTGCGGCTGGCCCGCCGGGCCAGCGTGTCGCGCGGTGGCACCTCGAGGCGCTCGGGCAGCTTGTGTGTGGGGTACAGGTACGCCCCACCACCGCCGCAGGTGATCAACTGTCGGTCGTGCCCGGCATAGCGGGCGTAGTGGTGCAGGTCGCCGGAGAGCAGCAGCCGCACCCGTGCCCCGGTCGGGTCGATGATCGTCCGGACGAAGTAGTCGACCGAGTCGTACGCCGTCGGGTCGTCGGCGGCCTTGACCCACGTCGGCGACGGCGTCGCGATGATCACCTTTGACTCCGGGGTGAGCCGCCGGGCCACCTCGTCGAAGTAGGCCAACTGCGGATCGTCGAGGTACGAGCCGGACTGGTCGTCCACGCCGAGCAGCCACCAGCCGGCCGGCAACTCCACGGCGAAGTACGACCGCGACTGCCCGGTACGCCAGCCGGCGAAGTTACGGTCCCGGGAGCGGACGAACAGCCGCAGGAAAGCGGTCAGGCCGTCGTACCAATCGTGGTTTCCCGGCACGGCGAACAGGGTGGGACGGTCGGGCGGCGTGGCCGGCAGCGCCGCCTGGTAGGGACCCTTGCAGCGGTTCTCGTACTCCGCGTAGGCCGCCGACGGGTAGACCTGGTCGCCGCCCATCACCAGGGTCTGCGCCCGGGGCAGCCGGTGCCCGTCCACGGTCAGCTCCGGCTGCGCCAGCAGGTACGCGACGGAGTAGGTGGCGTGGAAGCCGTCGCCGAGGTCGGCCACATAGTCGAGCCAGAGCCCACCGTCCGGCCCGGCCTGGCGGAAGATGTCGTCGCCGAAAGCGTTCTGCAACTCGCGCTTGTCGAGGTACGCGCCGAAGAGGATCGCCAGCAACGTCCGGATGCCGGTGCTGATCAACAGGAACGGCGCCAGCCACGGCACCGGCTTGCGGGGGGTGAAGCCCAGTTCCAGCGGGTCGGTGGAGCGTGGGCGGCGAGGAGCCGGCTCTCCGTCGGGTTGCGCGTCCGCCGGTGCCTGGTGATCGTCGCGTTCGTCAGTCACCCGCCGCAGCGTAGTACCGGTCTGCGTGCGGTGCTGTCCGGTAATTGGCCGGATGGCGGTGCTTGTCCGTTTGACGGCGGCGGGAGCGTCGGGGGTATCCCGCTCCGCCCAGAGGTACGGGGTGCCGTACACTTGCTGATCGTTGCCGCCTTAGCTCAGTCGGCTAGAGCGACGCACTCGTAATGCGTAGGTCGACGGTTCGATTCCGTCAGGCGGCTCAAGGAGAGGCCCTGACCGGCGGGTTCGCTGGTCAGGGCCTCATTTTCATCGATGGGGTTTTGAATCGCCCCCCGAAAACCCCACCGGCGATCAGGTTCCGCGCACCTGCCAGCGGAGGTGCAGGGTCTACTTGGCCCGGCGCCTCCCACGATCTTGAGGCGTAGGGCCAGTTGTCTCCGGAGCTGTCGCCGCCGCCCAAGCGAAAAGGGGGCACCGAATCCGATGACAGCCCCATCCCTCTCACCCTCGGCGAGGTCCGCTAGTACCTATATCTGTCGGAGGCGGAGGGTTCTTGACCGGCTACTTCTGGCAGTGGTGCTCCGGCAGCTACCAGGCCCACCTGTCGGCGTGCAGGTCCGACTACAGAATCAGGTACGGCGCCTCCTTGTCGATCAGGGTGGCGACGGTCTTGCGGAAGGTGTGCGGGATGACCCATTCGGGGCCGGCGTCGGCGCGGGCTTGAGCCCACTGGCGGCGCACATTCTGCGGTGACAGCCGGCTGCCGTTCCGGGATGGGCCTTGTCCGGCAGGTCGAGCTGCACCTCGTGGGAGAGGGGTGGGTCGATGTCGAAGAAGCCGAACACGACGGCGGGCAGGGTGTACTCCAGGTCTGCTGTCCGCGGGTCCGCCCGGAGCAGGCCGTTGTCGGCGAGTACAGCCAGGTAGTCACGAGAGGGCAGCTCTGCAGCTTCAGCGGCCTGAACTCGTCGACGCAGACCCCCTGCCGTCGGCGGGTGGGTGGTCGTAGAGGTCCAGGATCCGGCGCATCTTCGACGTGATGTCGGGGCCTGTGCTGGCCTTCCACGTCTTCATGGCCTGCCACGAGATTGCGCGTTCGTGCTGGACGCTACGGACGGTCTCAAGGCTGATGGTCGTGACGTGGGTCAGCGCGCCGGCTAGCTCGGAGGTCGCAGCACAACTCGCAGCCTTGGAGAATGCAGGCTAGCCAACCTCAGAGCTTTATGCCAGTTCCATCCATATTATCCGTTTTGCCAGGATACTCTGCGAGCGAGGTGTTTCGGGCGTTCGTCACCCGGCAGGGCGCGAGCTGACAGCTTGTGCGCGCTGCCTCCTGCCGGGGACGGGATCTTGATTGGCGGGGGAAGTTCAGTGTCGGTGATTCGCTTGGCTCGCGCGTGTCGCGTACGCCGTCGTCGTACGGCCTTGGTGATGGCGGGGGCGGTCGCAGCCACGACGATGATGGTCGGGCTCGTCGATTCGCCGGCCTGGGCCCAGACCGCGGTCCCGCTCGGCACCGCCGAGACCTACGGGGTGTTGGCCGGTCAGGCGGTCACCGACGTCCCGCCCCCGGTCGGTCCTTCGACCATCAACGGGGACCTGGGGGTCTGGCCGGGCACGTCGGTCACCGGCGCTCCCGTGGTCAACGGCGCGATCCACGTCGGTGACACCCAGGCGATGCAGGCCCAGTCCGATCTGACCACCGCGTACAACTTCGCGGCGGCGGAGCCCACGACCAGTATCGTGAGCGCCGACCTCGGCGGCCAGACGCTGGTCCCCGGGGTGTACACGTCACCCGCCACCATGTCGCTGACCGGCACCGTCACCCTCGACGGGCAGAACGATCCCGACTCGGTGTTCATCTTCCAGGCGGGATCGTCCCTGATCACGGCCGTCGACAGTCGGGTCAGCCTGATCAACGGCGCCCAGCCGTGCAACGTGTTCTGGCAGGTCAGCAGTTCGGCGACGCTGAACACCCGGACCGTCTTCGTCGGGACCATCCTGGCGTTGCAGTCGGCGACGCTGGGTGAGGGAGCAACCGTCGCCGGGCGGGTCCTGGCCCGCAACGGGGCCGTCACCCTGATCCACAACACGATCACGCGGCCGTTCTGTGCCGCTGCCGTCGCGCCGCCGACCATCGCGAAGGCGTTCGATGACGCGATCATCCCGGCGGGCGGGACGACGGCATTGAGCTTCACCCTGGCCAACCCCAACGTGGGTACGGCGTTGACCGGCGTCACCTTCACCGACGCGCTTCCCGCCGGCCTGGTGGTCGCCACCCCCAACGGCCTGACCGGCTCCTGCGGTGGTGGCACGATCGCGGCGACCGCCGGTGGCGGCAGCATTAGCCTGACCGGCGCGACCCTGCCAGCCGGTGGGAGCTGCACCTTCTCGGTGAACGTCACCGCCACCACCAGCGGCACGAAGGTCAACACCAGCGGCCCGGTGGACTCGACGGAAAGCGGCCCGGGTGCCCCCGCGTCGGCGACCGTCGTGGTCGGTGCGGAGGTCGTCGCCCCGCCCACGATCGCGAAGGCGTTCGATGACGCGATCATCCCGGCGGGCGGGACGACGGCATTGAGCTTCACACTGGCCAACCCCAACGTGGGTACGGCGTTGACCGGCGTCACCTTCACCGACGCGCTTCCCGCCGGCCTGGTGGTCGCCACCCCCAACGGCCTGACCGGCTCCTGCGGTGGTGGCACGATCGCGGCGACCGCCGGTGGCGGCAGCATTAGCCTGACCGGCGCGACCCTGCCAGCCGGTGGGAGCTGCACCTTCTCGGTGAACGTCACCGCCACCACCAGCGGCACGAAGGTCAACACCAGCGGCCCGGTGGACTCGACGGAAAGCGGCCCGGGTGCCCCCGCCTCGGCAAGCGTCACGGTTGCTGCCGCCGTACCGCCGACGATCGCCAAGGCCTTCGGGGCGACGACCATCGCTGCGGACGGGACGACCTCGCTGAGTTTCACCCTCAGCAACCCGAACGTGAGCACGGCGTTGACGGGGGTCGGTTTCACCGACACGTTGCCGGCCGGCCTGGTGGTCGCCACCCCCAACGGTCTGACCGGTTCCTGTGGTGGTGGCACGATCTCGGCGACCGCCGGTGGTGGGAGCATCAGTCTGGCCGGTGCGACGTTGCCGGCTGGCGCAGACTGCACCTTCTCGGTGAACGTGACTGGCACGACCAGTGGGACGAAGGTCAACACCAGCGGTCCGGTGGACTCGAACGAGAGCGGCCCGGGAACCCCCGCCGCAGCGAGCATCACGGTCAGGGTGGCCGCCGCACCGACGTTCACCAAAGCCTTCCAGGATTCCACCATCCCGCTCGACGGGACGACGACGGTGGGCTTCACCCTGACCAACCCCAACACGAACACCACGCTGACCGGTGTCAGCTTCGTCGACAATCTCCCTGCGGGGCTCGTGGTGGCCACGCCCAACGGCGCGCAGACCACCTGCGCCTCCGGCACGATCGTGGCGACTGCCGGTAGCAGCAGCATCAGCCTGTTCGGCGCGACCCTGCCAGCCGGCGCGACCTGCACCGTGTCGGTGAACGTCACCGGTACGACCACTGGGACCAAGGTCAACACGACGCTCCCCGTCACCTCGGTCCAGAGCGGCCCAGGTGCCCCTGCCTCGGCAAGCGTCGCGGTCGGCCCAGCCGTCATCGCAGCGCCGACGATCTCGAAGGCGTTCGGGGACGCGACCATCCCGGCGGGCGGGACCACGTCGCTGAGCTTCACCCTGACCAACCCCAACGTGGGCACCGCGTTGACCGGGGTCACCTTCACCGATGCACTTCCCGCCGGCCTGGTGGTGACCACTCCCAACGGTCTGACCGGAACCTGCGGTGGTGGCACGATCTCGGCGACCGCCGGTGGCAGCAGCATCAGCCTGGCGGATGCGACCCTGCCGGCTGGCGCAGACTGCACCTTCTCGGTGAACGTCACCGGCACCACAAGCGGAACGAAGGTCAACACCAGCGGCCCGGTGGATTCGAACGAGAGCGGCCCGGGCGCCCCCGCCTCGGCGAACCTCATCGTCGGGGCTGTCGCCGCACCGACGATCACCAAGGCCTTCCGGGATGCCACCATCGCCCTCCACGGGACGACGACGCTCAGTTTCACTCTCAGCAACCCCAACGGGAGTGTGCCGCTGACCGGAGTCGGCTTCGTCGACAACCTTCCTGCAGGGCTGGTGGTCGCCACTCCCGCCGCAGCGCAGTCCACCTGCGCTTCCGGCACGGTCACCGCAGCTCCCGGCGGCAGCAGCATCAGCCTGGCCGGGGCGACCCTGTCGCCCGGCGGGACCTGCACGGTGTCGGTGAACGTCACCGGCAAGACCACCGGAAAGAAGGTCAACACCACGGCCGCCACCTCGGTCGAGAGCGGCCCGGGTGCTCCTGCCTCGGCAAGCCTCACGGTCCGTAAGGGCATCCTGCCCGTCACCGGAAGCGACAGCGCGAGCTACGCTACCGTCGCACTGGCCATGATCGGCCTCGGTGCGGTGCTGATCGGGATGAGCTACCGTGCTGCCCGGCGTCGGCGCCACGCAGCCTAGGCACGGGTCCGAGTCACGAGTGCATCATGTCCGTGATCAGAGGCGAGCCTCGTCGACCGGACGCACCGGTGCCACGCCCTGTGCCTGGGCAAGGTCGTCCAGGCTCCCGGCTCGGCAGTGTCGATTCTTCGCAGGCGGGCGACTCTCGCCACCGGCGCCGCAGCCGCAGCGGTGGTGTTCGCCATCGGCGGTACGGTCGCCTTCGTCGCCAGCCACCGGCCTACCTGTCAGCGACACCCGCAGCCGCCCCCAGCAGTGCCGGATCCAGGAACCCGATTGTCCATCGATTGAAACCTACGGGGACCTGGTCGAACTGCCGTCGGACTGGTCCTTCGCGTCCGCAAGGGTGCAGTGCGCGGAGACCTGGGCGGCAGCCGACGTGAAGAGCCCTGACCGCCGGCGGCAGCGGGACATGCATGTTTCCCCGTTTACCCCCCGAAAACCCCTGCGAAGCATCGACCGAAAGTGAGAAGTGCTGACCGGTTGCCGGCTGGATCTGAGCAGGTCAAGGCTCAGATCTGACGATCAATGACAAGCTTCACGCCATCACTTTCGGTAGGCGTAGGTCGACGGTTCGATTCCGTCAGGCGGCTCGGAAGACGAAGCCCCTGGTCAGTTCGCTGACCAGGGGCTTCGTCGTGTCCGGCTGGCGAACGCCGGATCATGCCTATCGGCCGATCTGGATCTGAGGACAAAGCTGAGGACACACCTTCACCCGGCCGCCTTGCGAGCCCGCCGTTCAGCAAGATCCGACACCGGCCTGAACAGGACCCGCTCCGCCGTCTGCGCGGCCTGCCGGCTGAGCTTCTCCGACGGCGTCGCGTACCGGCGCGCCGTCCGAATGTCGGCCCAGCCCATCACCTTCTGGACCGTCGCCGAGTCGTGCCCGGCGTCGAGCAGCATCGTCGCCGCCGAGTGCCGCGCCACGTGCGTGCCGCTGCGCGGCAGACCCGCCATAGCGAGGATCTCGTACCAGTCCTCCAGGTCCCGGCGGGGGTCGATCGGACGGCCGTCCGACTGGCAGAACACCAGCCCGTGATCCCTGTACTCGTCACCCAGCGCCTCGCGGGCCAGGTCCTGCTGCCGCTTGAGCTTGCGTAGCTCGCGGACCAGCGTTCGCGGCAGCGCGACCACATCGGTGGCCACCTCGTCCTCGTCCGGCTCCATCCACGTCTTCGGGCGCGACAGCTGCAGCCCACCCCCCTGGCGCTGGGGGCAGCGGGCGGCGTGCCGGTCACACCCGGCCGGACACGGCTCCGGACAGGCCCGCTGATGCCGCGAGCACCGCTCGCTGCGGACCCGGTCCGGACATCGCCACGCCGGGATGAAGCTGGCCACACACCGAGCGGCCGGCCGGCCAGGGCGAGCCCGGTTGCACCGGTGACACGGCTGTCGAGAACCGCGACTTGCTGCTCGAGTAGCCGGCAGAGCTGGATTCCCGGGTCCGTCTCGTCGACCACGCCCGCCGGGCGGCCGCGCAGGGCAGCCCATGCCGAGCGGACCCGGCCGCCGGTGCGGCGAGCCTGCTCGGTGGCGCGCTGCGCGTGGTAGCCGACCCACGCCTGCCGGGGGCCACGCACGTTGTGCTCGATCGACCACCGCTCGGCCTTCCAGGTGCGGATCGGGAACGCGCGGCGGCGCTTGCGGTCGAACACGGCCCCTGTCTCGTCGACGAGGTCCTTGCGGAGCAGCTGCACGTGCTGGGCGCGGCGGGTGTGTAGGCCCCACAGCCACGGGGACAGCAGTGACGCCATGCCGGAGCCGACCGCGAACGGCGTCGGCGTCCAGTGCTCGGCGTTGAAGTGGGAGTAGTTGAGGGCGGCGACGACGCCGGCGATGAGGTACGCGCGTCGCCGCATCTCGGCTGCGGTGCCGGTCGCGCCGAGCAGCAGGGCGTCGTGGGCGTGCCAGTTGACGTAGAGGGAGATGGACTCGACTGTCGCGGCGCAGACCAGAGCGACGCCGGCGCGGATCAGCGGATGCCAGCTGTCGGGGGTGCGGGTGAACGCGTACGCAGTCTGCCCACCGACGGCGGCCGCGTTGACCAACAGCAGCGGCCCGACCGTGCGGGCGGAGCCTGCGAGGGCGGCGAGCTTGCGCCGGCGGCGGGCCCACACCTTGGCCTTGGTTTTGCGGCGCTTGCGGTCGGCGCGTTCCTGCTCGCGCTCGGCCTCACGGCGGGCGGCCCGGTTCGCGGCCGCCTGGTCGCGAGCGAACTGGTCGTCGAGGCGGCGGGCTTCGTCCGCAGCACGAGCGGCGTCGGCCATCTCGGCGGCGGTGAGCCGCCGACGGAACATGGTCATACGCCCATCTTGGCGCGTCTGGCATTCCTGGCGCAACTGGCGTTACAGTCACGGCATGTCGGTGCGGGTATCTCCGGCGTGTCTGGCGTGAGATCATCCCCAGATGGGACGAGCAGGGGGCGCAGGTTGAGCGGCGGCAGCGTGTGGGTGAGCCCGGCGGAGGCGGCCAAGCTGCTGGAAATCTCGCTGCGTCAGGTGCAGCGGTCCCTGCAGGACGAAGAGCAACGCGCCCACGAGTGGGGTCCGGAGGGGACGGGCTGGCGGTTCAAGCCGCTGTCGACCCGTGGCGCGTACCAGCTGCGGCGTAGCGCGGTGATGCGCAAGGCCGGCGAGCCCGAGTAGTCGTACGGCGAAGCGCCCCCGTTTACCGTGATCCGGTGGTCGGGGGCGCTTCGTCGTGCGGGTCGAGTCTTCGGGTGGCTCGGCCCTTGCCTCGGCGGTAAAGCTGCAGCGGTGTCGGCTCGGTCGGCCACTCGCCGGCTTGCCGTTGCCGGCACTGTGGGCGGGGGCAGTCGCACCACCAGCCAAGGTCCTCGGCGAGGATCCGGTCGCCGCCGCAGTCGTGTAGGGAGTTGGCGAGGATCCGGGGCATGCAGCCCATGCACCGTGATGGGCCTTGCGTGAGGGGCCGACCGGCGGTGGTGTCGATTGGCCCCTCCACCGGTCAGAAGGTCTGGCCGGCCTGAACGCTGGCGACGAACGTCGACCACTCGGCCTCGTCGAAGATCACCTGCTCGGTCGGTCGCTGCGAGTTCCGCACAATCCGGTTGCGGTCGGCGTCGACGCCAACCTCAACGCAGTTGGGGCCGGAGTTGTCGCACCGGTTCGGACGAACGAACGTGAGCTCCTTCAACGTGTTGCTCCTTTCCTGAGCCGGCCGTCGGGTGCGGCCGGTCGTCGGTGAGGGGTGGTCCGAGGTGCCACAGGTCGTGGGCGACCAGCTCGCCGAACGCGTCCGCCCACGACCAGCACCGGCCCCGGGTGCCGCAGCGGGGACAGCGGCCGTTGACGGGCCGGTGCGTGGTGATCGTCTGCCACCAGCGGCGCGCCGACGGGGCCGTGGGCGCGAGGGCGGTGCTCACGGCCGCTCACCGGCGGCGGTGGCGGCCAGGACGTCAACGCCGACCAGAACCTCGTAGCACCACGGGGCGGTGCAGTCCGCCGTGGCCCAGCTGCACTCCACGCCGTGGCCGTGCACCCAGGCGAAACGCGGGTCGTCGGAGTCCTGGATGTTGACGATGACGATGTCGTGGTAGGTCTGGCCCTCGATGCCGGGGCTGGGTTGCCACTCGCGGGGTGCCACCGACACGCGGGTGCCGGGCTCGGGCATGGCCTGGTCGGTCATCGGCCCGGCCGATCGTGGCCGCTGGCGCGGTGGTGCGCCTGCGTGATGAGCCGGGCCTGAGCCAGGAGCAGCCGCTTGGCCCGTTCCTGCTCGGCTTCCTGGATGCGCTGGCCGGTTCCGGGTGGGACGGGCGGCGGGGTCGGGGTGAGCAGCCGCCGCAACCTTCGGACGATGTGCACGGTGTCGCCTCCCTCGCCAGTAAGGCGGTGGCGGCAGAGCGAACAGCCGTCCTACGCCGCGCGACTCCCTGCCGCCACCTTGCGATGACGCTAAGCAACCACGAGGGTGGCAGGGGGTACGCGGCGTACCCAGTGACTCGGTGTACCCCTACTGGTCGGGGGCCGCGATCCGGCGAGCCAGCTCGGCTGCCTCGCCCCGGATCGCCGCCGGAGCCTCTCGGGCTAGCCGGCCGGCCATGTCCTGCGCGGCCGGCGAATACCGGACCGTCTCCGGAGACGTCGCCTCGGCCCGCGTCAGCAGGTGCAGCGTCGCTTCCCGTGCGCCTTCCATGTCTGCGGACCGTGCCAGCTCGACCAGGTGACGGCCGCGGCGCTCGACCGACGGGATCGTCGCTGGATCCAGGGCGTGGGCCCGGCGCTGCGCCTCATCCGGGTCGCCGAGGTCCACGGCGCACATCACCGCGTAGACGTCAACCAGCGGCCGGGACACTCGGGTACGCAGCCCCACGTACCCGTCGGGCAACGCACGCTCGACGACACGACGGGCGGCATCCCAGTCCGACCACGCGCCCTGGTCGCCCGTCCGTGCACGCGTGAGCGCCGAGCACAGGTGCAAGTCGGCCAGCATCTCCGCCCACTCGGTGCCGCCGTCGGCGACTCGGGGCTCGATCAGGGACCGGGCTTCGCCCAGGCGGGCGAGCGCTTCGTCACCGCGGCCGACGGCGCGGAGCAGGTGCGCGGCGTACCAGCTGGACTGAGCGATGGCCAGGGGATCGTCGGCGTCGAGAGCGGCCGCCATCCCGCGGTCGACGGTGAGCCAGCACAGTTCCCGGTCGCCGTGCCACGCCAGGTACGCCTGGGCGAGGTGGTACGCCTGGGCGAGCAATGCCAGCGAGGTCCGACGGTCCCGCCCAGTGTGAAGGCGGGCGGCGCGCTGGGTGGCGTCGAGCAGGCCCGGCAGGATGATCCCCGCCTCGGTGCGCTGGTGCCGGGAGGTGTGCCAGGTCTGCCAGGCGGAATCGACGGCGCCGCGTAGGTACTCGGGTGACTCGGGCTCGCCGGAGATGGTGATGTGCCAGGCGGTCAGCGCCTTTCGGACGTCCTCGACCGCGGGGTGGCTGGGCCGGCCGTCGAGGGACAGCGTGACAGTGGGACCGAATAGGTCGCCGAGGTCGTGGACGCCGAGGTGCGGGGCGATCTTCTGCGCCGTGTTCAGGGTCAGCGACCTGCGCCCGTTCTCGATGAACTTGATGGTGGTCGCACCGAGGCCGGCGAGGCCGGCGAGCTGTTCGCGGGAGAGTCCGACGCCGCGGCGGAGCCGCTCGACGCGTTGACCGGGGGTGGGCTGCTGGTCGACCATGGGGCACCTCGCCGGGTCGGGGGTACAACGTGTACCCACCGTACGCCGGAAGGTCAATGCAGGCGCGGAAGCGCTCACGGTTCGGATAGTCAACTACCTGTCCTGACATGTGTAAGTTGCCGCCTACCCTGCGGCGGTGATCTACCCATCGCAGGAGCCGGTCGGTTACCAGGACTTGGCCGAGCTGCTGCGTGCCCGGATCACGTCTGGGCAGCTCAGGCCGGGTGATCGGCTTCCGTCCGAAAGGGAACTGGCGCAGACGTACGGAGTGGCGCTGATGACCGCCCGCGCGGCGGTGAAGCTGCTGCGCACAGAGGGCCTAGCCGAGGCGGTGCGGGGGCGCGGCGTGGTGGTCCGGACGCCGATTGAGGTCGAGCAGGTGACCGTCGAGGTGGGGGCGTGGGTGTCGGCGCGGAACCCGACGCCGGCGGAGCGGCGGACGTACGGGGTGCCGGAGGGTGTGCCGCTGCTGGTGGTGACGCACCCGGACGGTTTGCAGGATCTGTACGCCGCGCATCGACACAAGCTGACCTTCCGGGTGGGTTGAACCCCCCGTTCGGGTCGTTGATCTACACCGAAGGTGAACGGCCTGTTAACCGTTGACGCGGCAACGTTTCGCCATGTGCAAGATGCGGCGGGTGATCATTGCCTCACCCCCCGTCCCGCCCGCGAGACTCCCACGATGGAAGACACCAGGGGGACCGTAGAACAAAGGTCCGAACCACCCGGGGGAACGTCGCGCGCTGAGCTGGCGTTCTTCGCGATCGGCACCGTCGGGCTGACCGTCGCCGCTGTGCTGTGCCTCGTCGAGCACGTCGCCGGGGCGCCCATACCGCGCGGGGTGTACGCGCTCCTGGCGGCGGCGGGGGTGATCGGCCTGAACGGGTGGATGATCGCCTGGTCGTCCGGACGCGCGGAGCGCCGGGCGATGGCCACGGCGCAGGCCGAGCTGAAGCTGCTGCGCGAGGGGCAGGCGGAGGTGTCCCGGGCGCTGGCGGAGCTGACCAGCGTCGTGGAGGACCTTCGCCGACTGGCACCCCGGCCCGCCGTGGCCGTCGCGTCGTGCCGGTCCGGTGGTCACATGTACCTCGGCGGCCAACTGGAGACCGTCAACTTGCGGTCGCCCGCCGTGGACGGTCCGACGGATCCCTCGGGCGCGGTGTTCGGAAAGGCCCGGGAGGGCGTGACGTGGCTGCCGACACCCGAGACGCTGCGGGCGGCGCGCAACTTGGCGAGCAGGGTGATCGCCACCGAGCAGCATCGGACTGAGGACAATCCTGAGGACACGGGCGGAATGCGAATCTGACGGAAGAGGGCTACACAAACGCCCCCACTGCTGGTGAACGTAGGTCAGTTCGCAGCCGTTCCGACAGGCACCGATCACTCGTAATGCGTAGGTCGACGGTTCGATTCCGTCAGGCGGCTCAGGGTGATGCCCTGACCAGCAGATCTGCTGGTCAGGGCATCAATTTCATCGTTGAAGATTTGAGTCGCCCCCCGAAAACGCCCCTGGTGCCGGCTGAGTGGAGTCAGATCGGGACGTTGTGCGAGCGTGGGTGGCCGGCGGTGACGATGCACCGCGGACGATGCGTGAGGTGCGGACGCAGTTCCGAGTAGGCCATTGGTCACGTCGTCCAGCCGGACCAGAAGTTCCCACCAGCCGGGACCGGACTGTGGTTCCGGTTTTCTCGGATGGGTGATGCCCGGATCGGCAGCGCCTGGTCGCTCGGTAGCGTTGATGTCCGATCACCGATCTGGCGGAGGTTCATTGTGAGGCGGCTGGTGCTGACGGCTGATGAGGCGGCGGTGTGTGAGGCCGTCGGGGTCAGATCGTTTGTGCAGGCGCGTTCACTGGTGGCGAGCGGCGCGCTGGTCGAGGTGAGCTGGGACCCGCGTTCCGGCCGTGGGCGGGCCGCCGTGCAAGGCGAGAGATCTGGTTGGGTGACGGTGTCGGTCGTCGTCGGCGTCGACGGCGCGCTCAAAAGCGTCAGTGGCGCGTGCACGTGCTCGGCAGCTCCCGTGTGCGCGCATCCGGCTGCCTTGGCGTTGATCGCCTGCACCTCCGAGGCGTCCAAGCCGCAGCCGCCGTCGTCGTCATGGGAGTTGGCGTTGACTGACCTGGTCAGCGCCGACAGCCCGGCCGTCGTGCCAGGTTCTCCGGAACTGGCGTTGCAGTTCGAGCTCGAAGACGGCGACGGCCGTGGGAAGTGGCGAATCGGGCTCCGGCCAGTAGTGCCGGGCAAGAGGGGCTGGATCCGTAGCGGTGTCTCGTGGGGGACCCTCGGCTTCGGGTACGTCCCTGATTCACCGCACACGCAGCAACATGTGGATCTCTTGGCGGAGTTGCTCGCGCTGGCGGACAACGAGGGGGGTGACCCGTACGGATACCGCTACTACGGCTCGGGTCAGCGCGTCGTCTACCTGGATGAGTTCCGTAGCCGGCGGGTGTGGGACGTTCTGGCCGAGGCGCGGGAGGCGGGGCTGCCGCTGGTGCAGAGCGGCCGGGCCGCGTCACCGGTTCAGGCATCGGCACGTCCGGTGCGATTTTCGGTGCGGGCCGATCGAGTCGCAGCGGGCCTACGGCTACGTCCGGCGCTGGCCGACGGCACGGAGACGATCGATCCCGAGAAGCTGATCGTGGTCGGGCAGCCGGCGCACGGCGTCGCCTGGTGGGGTACGACGGGGCCAGGTTCCTCGACTGATCCGGGTACTCTGCGGCTCGCGCCCCTGGCGAGACCGTTGAGCGCGCGGGTCACGGAGGCACTGGCTGCTCCAGCGATCGTCGTTCCGGCCGTCGAAGAGCCCCGTTTCCTGCGGCAGTACTATCCGGGGCTCGTCCGTCAGGCCGATGTAGTGCCGGTTGACGAGACGGTGGGTCTGCCTGAGCTCGGGAAGGCGACGCTGACGCTGTCGGTGCGGCCGCTACCGGAACATCGTATGTCGTTGTCCTGGGATTGGGTCACCGTCGTCGGGTTGGGAAACCAGGTGGAGCCACTGCACGCCGGTGTGCACCACGATCCTGACCGGGCCGCGACGCTGCAAGGCATCACCGCTCTGGTGGCGGACCCGGCGTACGGGCTGACCGAGCCGTACCCAGCCGGACGGCGGCTGCTGGAGCATGCTGTTGTTGCCGACGACGCGATGCTGCGGCTCGTACGCGACGTGCTTCCCCGACTCGTCGAGATGGACGGCGTCGACGTGGCCGTCAAGCCGCATGACGACGTTCCGGAGTATGTGGAGACGCAGGAAGCCCCGGTCGTTTCGTTTGCGAGCGCGACCGAAGCCAGCGCCGGCACGCAGGACTGGTTCGACCTGTCCGTCCGGGTCACCGTCGATGCTGAGGAGGTCGGCTTCGAAGGGCTGTTCCTCGCGCTCGCCGCTGAACAGGAGTTCATGATCCTGCCCAGCGGTCGCTATTTCCGGCTTGAGCAGCCAGAGTTCCGGCAGCTGCGCGACCTGATAGCGGAGTCCCGTGAGTTGGAGGACGCCCCGCCCGGTGTGGTGCGGGTCGGACGCTTTCAGGCGGGCCTGTGGCAGGAGCTGTCCGAGTTGGGCGAGGTCACCGGTCAGGCGGCGGTCTGGCAGGAGTCCGTGCGCGCGCTCAGCGACGCGAAGGTTGGTCCCGCCGACCCGCCACCGGTGGGGCTAGACGCTACCCTCCGGCCGTACCAGCTGGAAGGCTTCCGATGGCTCGCCACCCTGCACCGGCATGATCTCGGCGGGGTGCTGGCCGACGACATGGGGCTGGGCAAGACGGTACAGGCGCTGGCTCTGATCTGCCGCGCCGTCGAAGAGACGCCCGTCGGTGCCCCGTTCCTGGTGGTCGCCCCCGCCAGTGTCGTCAGCAACTGGGCTCACGAGGCGGCGCGCTTCGCCCCGCATCTCAGCGTCACCCCCATCGTCCAGACCGGCGCGCGTCGGGCCCGAACGCTGGAACAAGCGGTCACCGGATCGCACATCGTGGTCACGTCCTACACCCTGTTCCGGCTTGAGTACGACGATTACGCCGCGCTGCCGTGGACCGGTCTGATTCTGGACGAGGCGCAGTTCGTCAAGAACCCCCAGTCGCAGACGTACCGATGCGCGAGACAGCTACCAGCCGCCTTCAAGCTCGCGATCACCGGTACGCCGATGGAGAACAACCTGGCTGAGCTCTGGGCCC
The DNA here is from genome assembly GCF_049841635.1 of Micromonospora sp. DT44. Classification (NCBI taxonomy): domain Bacteria; kingdom Bacillati; phylum Actinomycetota; class Actinomycetes; order Micromonosporales; family Micromonosporaceae; genus Micromonospora; species Micromonospora sp. DT44. The sequence continues at coordinate 15,790 of NZ_JBNCKS010000021.1, forward strand.
TGCTCTCCATCACCGCCCCGGGCCTGCTGCCTCGGCTCGACCGTTTCACCGACTATTACCGGCGGCCGATCGAGAAGGACAACGACGAGGCACGGCTTGCGCAACTACGTCGCCGGATCCGCCCGCTCATGCTGCGCCGCCGCAAGGCTGAGGTGGTCACCGAGCTACCGGCAAAGCAGGAGCAGATCATCGAACTGGATCTGAACCCCAAGCATCGCCGGATGTACCAGACCTATCTGCAGCGGGAACGGCAGAAAGTCCTCGGCCTGCTCGGCGACATGCAGAAGAATCGCTTCGAAATCTTCCGCTCGCTGACCCTGCTGCGCCAGGCCAGCCTCGACCTGACCCTGATCGATCCGAAACACCACGCCATCGCGTCGACGAAACTCGACGCGCTCTGCGACCAGGTCACCAATCTCGCCGCCGAGGGGCACCGGGTTCTCATCTTCAGCCAGTTCACCCGTTTCTTGACCACCGCCCGGCAACGCCTTGAGGAGGCCGGCGTCGCCTGCTGCTATCTCGACGGCAAGACACGGCGGCGGGCGGAGGTCATCGCCGACTTCAAGAATGGGACGGCGCCGGCCTTCCTGGTCAGCCTCAAGTCGGGCGGCTTCGGGCTGAACCTGACCGAGGCCGACTACTGCATCCTGCTCGACCCGTGGTGGAACCCGGCGACCGAAGCCCAAGCGGTCGACCGTGTTCACCGCATCGGTCAGACCCGCAAGGTCATGGTGTACCGCCTGGTTGCCAAGGACACCATCGAGGAGAAGGTCATGGCGCTACAAGCCAGGAAGGCCGAGCTGTTCAGCAGCGTCCTCGACGGCGGTCAGTTCGCCTCCGCCGAACTGACCGCCGCTGACATCCGCAGTCTGCTCGACTGACTTTCGACGAGGTCGACCACACGCCGGGAATTGGTATCCAAGCATCACCAACGGCACGATGGTCTGCGTGCCCATGACTGCCTCTTCTCGCCCGTCTCCGCATGTCGTTGAGGCGGTGCTGGAGCGGCTGACGTATGTCAACGAGGACACCGGGTACACCATCGCCCGAGTGGCGACCGGGCGTGGCTCGGATCTGCTGACCGTGGTCGGCGCGCTGCTGGGGGCGCAGCCCGGTGAGAGCCTGCGATTGCAGGGTTGGTGGTCGTCGCATCCCCAGTACGGCCGCCAGTTCGAGGTCGTCTCCTACACCACCGTGCTCCCCGCCACGATCCAGGGCATCCGCCGCTACCTGGGTTCCGGGTTGATCAAGGGCATCGGGCCGGTGTTCGCCGAGCGGATCGTCGAACATTTCGGCCTGGACACGTTGCAGATCATCGAGGACGAGCCGGGCCGGCTGGTGGAAGTGCCGGGCCTCGGCCCGAAACGCACGGCGAAGATCACCGCCGCGTGGGCGGAGCAGAAAGCCATCAAGGAAGTAATGATCTTCCTGCAAGGCGTCGGAGTGTCCACCTCGATCGCGGTACGGATCTACAAGAAGTACGGCGACGCGTCGATCAGCGTCGTGAAGAACGAGCCGTACCGGCTGGCCGCCGACGTGTGGGGCATCGGGTTTAAGACCGCTGACACGATCGCACAGGCGGTTGGGATCCCGCACGACAGCCCGCAGCGGGTCAAGGCCGGGTTGCAGTACACGCTGTCGCAGGCCACCGACAACGGTCACTGCTACCTACCGACCCCACAACTGGTCGCGGACGCGGTGAAGATCCTCGACGTACCCGCTGAGCTCACCATTCGCTGCCTCGACGACCTGATCGGTGAGGACGGCGTCGTCCGCGAGCTGCTACCCGGGGCGGACGGGTCGGTCCCGGCGATCTATCTGGTGCCGTTCCACCGCGCCGAGCAATCGCTGGCCGGATCGGTGTTGCGGCTGCTCGGCGATCGTGCGGACCGGATGGCGCAGTTCACCGATGTCGACTGGGACAAAGCACTGGCTTGGCTGAAGGCACGTACCGGCACCGACCTGGCGCCGGAGCAGCAACAAGCCGTCCGCTTGGCGTTGACGTCGAAAGTCGCCGTCCTGACCGGCGGCCCCGGCTGCGGGAAAAGCTTCACCGTCCGCTCGATCGTCGAACTCGCCGTCGCCAAGAAAGCGAAGATCCTACTCGTCGCACCGACCGGCCGGGCCGCGAAACGGCTCGCTGAACTGACCGGCCAACCAGCAGCGACGGTGCACCGGCTACTGAAACTGCAACCCGGCGGTGAACCCACCTACGACCGAGACACGCCTTTGGATGTCGATCTGCTGGTGGTCGACGAGGCATCGATGCTCGATCTGATCCTGGCCAACAAACTGATCAAGGCCGTCCCACCCGGGGCGCATCTGCTGCTGGTCGGTGATGTCGACCAACTTCCGTCCGTCGGTGCTGGGGAGGTGCTGCGAGATCTACTCGCCGCGAACACGGTTCCCCGGGTCCGGCTGACCCAGGTGTTCCGCCAAGCCGCCGACTCCGGGGTGGTCAGCAACGCCCACCGGATCAACGCCGGCCGACCACCGATCCTGCAGGGCATGAGCGACTTCTTCCTCTTCAGTTGCGACGACACCGAAGCCACCGCCGCTCTCACCGTCGACGTCACGTGCACCCGCATCGCGAGACGGTTCGGGTTGGACCCGCGCCGCGACGTGCAGGTCCTCGCCCCGATGCACCGCGGCCCGGCCGGGGCTGGTGCGCTGAACACTCTATTGCAGCAGCAGCTCACCCCGGCCCGGGAAGGACTGCCGGAACGGCGGGTCGGCGGCCGGGTGTTCCGAATCGGCGACAAGGTCACTCAGATCCGCAACAACTACGACAAGGGCGCCGCCGGGGTGTTCAACGGCACCGTCGGCGTCGTCACCGCCCTGTCCACCGACGAGCAAACCCTGACCGTCCGCACCGACGAAGACGAGATGGTTGAGTACGACTTTGACGAACTCGACGAGCTGGCTCACGCGTATGCGATGACAATCCACCGCTCGCAGGGCTCGGAGTACCCGGCGGTGGTCATCCCGATCACGACCAGCGCGTGGATGATGCTGCAACGCAACCTGCTCTACACCGCCATCACGAGGGCGAAGAAGCTCGTCGTGCTCGTCGGCTCCCGCCGGGCGCTCGCCGCCGCCGTGCGCACCGTCGGCGCCGGCCGCCGCCACACCGCCCTCACCCACCGACTCGAGCCATAGCCGGCCATTAGGTGACGTTCCGATCGCCCACTCGAACGCGAATCCCGATCCCGCGTTTGGTAATCGGTCAGACACGGCGCGCTTCCTGGTTCGGTGGCATGTCGCCGATAGGGCAGCACCCTGCTGGCACCTGGCATGCATCGTGGCCCCCGTATACCCCCCCGAAAACCACCGCCAAGTATCGACCGTCAGTGACAAGCCTTGACCAGTCGCCGGCCGGATCTAACCAGGTCAACGCTCGGATGCGGCGATCAATGGCAAGCTCCGGACCGTGACTTTCGGTAAGCGTAGGTCGACGGTTCGATTCCGTCAGGCGGCTCGGCACGGAAGCCCAGGTCATCGACCTGGGCTTCCGCCGTTTCCGCGCCCATCGCTCGAGCTGCGGGAAGCCCTGACGGCTGGTGTGCGAGGTCGACGGGTCCAGTGTGCTGCCGGCCCCGTCGCGGCGGCCGACCTGACCGCGATCCGGGCCGCGCCGGTCAGCCGGGGGTCGAGGACCATGTCGTGACGGCGGCCGAGAAATTTGACGATTCGCTCAGTTCGCGGGCGGGATAGGAATTGTGCCCCTCTCGGCTCCGGCAATACTCGCCCGGCGTCATCCCAAAGTAGGCCCGGAAAGCCTGAATGAACGCGCTCGGGCCGCTGTAGCCGCTGGCCGTGGCGGTCGTGGTCACCGACTCGCCCTCGGCGATCAACCTGAGCGAGTGATGCAACCGCAGCTGCGTCCGCCAGTGCGGGAACGACATCCCGGTCTGCTCCCGGAACAGCCGGCTGAGGGTCCGCGCGCCGGCTCCCACAGCCGTGCCCAGTTCGCTGAGGGTGCGACGGTCGGTGGGATCCTCAAGCAGGATCTCGGCGACGTCGCGCAGCCGGGAGTCGGCGGGGTAGGGCAGCCGCAGGCGCAACGTGGTCGCCCGTTGTAGCTGGTCGAGAGCCACGCGTTCGAGGTTGTCCCGTTCGCCGTTGGTCAGCTCCTCACCCTCGGTGAGGCTGACGATCACCTCGCGCAGGAGCGGAGAGACGGCCAGGGCCATCGGTTGATCCACGCCCAGCGGGTTCAGGGGGCGGTCGAACATGATCGCGCGCATGTCGGTGGGCCCGTAAGCCCGATGCGCGTGGGCGACACCGGCCGGAACCCATACCGCCCGGTCCGGTGGCACCGTCCACATTCCCGTCGGCGTCGATACTCCCAGCACGCCCTTGCGGGGGCAGACGAGCTGGTGGCGCTCGTGGTTGTGCCAGTCGATCCGGTCGCGGTCGGCCAGGGGCACCCGGGCGGGACCGTCCACGTCGTGGCTGCTTGGCGACATAAGTCGGCAGGATATCGATAGCCGGCAACTGGGATGACAGGGCATTCTTCCTTCGGCCCCCGGAACGGGAGAGTTGATGGTGGACGAGACGAGTCGCCGAGCGAATTCGGCGCATCCTGGTCCAGCGGTGGCGCTGGTCGAGAATGTGGACGAACAGCCGTCGGCGTGGCGGCGGATGCGCCTGTGGGGCGCGGCACACGCGGTCGACGACCTTTACCAGGGTCTGGTGCCGGCCTGCGTGCCGTACTTCGTACTGGACCGCCATTTCAGCTACGTCGCCGCTGGCGGCCTCACGCTCGCCGCGACGCTGGGCAGCTCCATTCCTCAACCATTCATCGGCGTCGCCGTCGACCGCTATCGGCTCGACTGGATGGCTGGTGCGGGAGTGACGCTCGCCGGAGTCGGGCTCGGTCTTTCCGGTCTCGTGCACAGCTACGTGGTGGTCTGGCTGCTGCTCTGCGTGTCGGGAATCGGCGTGGCGATGTTCCATCCGGCCGCGGGAAAGTCGGCTCGGGTGGCGGCGGGCGAGAGCGCCACCGCGATGAGTATCTTCGCCGCTGGGGGCAGCGTCGGATTCTTCCTGGCACCGGTCCTTGCCACTCCCGCACTGATCGCGATGGGCGTCGGAGCGACCGTGCTCTTCATCCCGCCGGCCGTGCTCATGGGCTTCCTGCTGTACCGGAGTCGGCTGCGGCGGCCGGCCGCGCGCAGCGTCACGCGCAACGGCCGTGACCGCTGGATTCCCTTCCTCGTGCTGACCTGCATCGAGACTGTCAGGTCGGTCGCCTTCTTCGGCGCGATCACTTTCATCGAGTTGCTCTGGATACGCCATCTGGGCGCGGGCAAGAGTCTCGCCGGTACGGCGCTGGCGTGCTTCCTGGTCGGCGGGGTGGCCGGAACGCTGCTTGGGGGCCGGATCGCCGACCGCGTCGGGATGGTCCGCACCGTGCAGCTCGGTGCGATCCTCGCCGTTCCCGCCCTCATCGGCCTGCGGCTCACGCCCGGGGAGTACCCGCCGCTCGTCTTCGCCGTGCTGGCCGGCATCGTCCTGAACATTCCGTTCGCCGTACTGGTCAAGCTGGGCCAGGACTATCTGCCGACGCGGCCCGGCACTGCCGCAGGGGTGACCCTCGGGCTCGCCGTGAGCATCGGCGGCCTCCTCGCGCCCGTTCTCGGTGTGGCGGCGGAAACCTGGGGTCCCCAGGCAGTGTTCACCATCCTCTGTCTGATCCCTCTGGTGGCGTTGGCTCTCGGCATGTTCCTCACCGAGCCTGAGCAGTGAAGCGGCACGGAGCACCGGATGGCCCGCATCGCATCTCTGCCGGCGAGGACCGCGCCGGCCGGCGACCGCCGCACCAGCACGGGCGTGCTGGCCGGAACCGCGGCGTACTTCATCTGGGGTCTACTGACTCTCTACTGGCCGCTGCTGGAGCCGGCGCCGGCGTTGGAGATCCTCGCCCACCGCATCGTCTGGTCGCTGGTCTTCGTCGTCATCGTGCTGGCGATCCAGCGCGACCTCACGTGGTTGCGGGTGATACACCGTCAGCCCCGAGTGCTGGCGCTGTTGGCGGGCGCCGGCTGTTTCGTGGGCGCGAACTGGGGCCTCTACATCTGGGCTGTCAACAGCGGGCGAGTGATCGAGGCAGCCCTCGGCTACTACATCAACCCGCTTTTCAGCGCCCTTCTCGGTCTGGTGGTGCTGCGTGAGCGGATGGCGATCGCGCAGTGGGCCGGCGTGGCCCTGGCCACGGCGGGCGTGGTGTGGCTGGGGATCGACGCCGGACGACCGCCGTGGGTGGCGATCGGACTCGCCGCGACCTTCGGAATCTACGGGTTGTTTCGAAAGTGGGTGGCTATGCCGAGTTGGCGGGCTTTGGCGGTGGAGACCGCCGCTCTGGCCGTTCCGGCCGCCACGTACATCACCATTTTGTCGACTACCGGTCAGAGCCACTTCGGGGGCGGCACGGTCCAGTCGGCATTGTTTGTCAGCACCGGCCTGATCACCGCAGTGCCGCTTGTCCTCTTCGGCTTCGCCGCCGTCCGGACGCCGCTGACGGTCCTCGGGATGCTTCAGTTCCTGCTGCCGACCATACAGTTCCTAGTCGGCTACTTCGGACTGCACGAGTCGATCAGTATCGTTGGTCTGGGCGCCTACTCCCTGGTGTGGGCTGGTGCGGCGTTCTTCCTGGTCTCCCACTCCTGGCGGCAGGCCCGCCCTGGGGACCACCGCCAGGCGTAGGCCCTCATCGCCGAAGGGCTGTCCCGCTCGGTACATGTCGGCTTGTCAGCCGCCGGCTCCTCGGACATGCGTCGGCACGGGCGGCGTCGCCAACTGTCAGCCTGCGCGAAATTCATCCACAGCGATGTAGCGTGGATCTCGTAGCATTGATGGCGGACATTCGCTCGAGGAGCGGGGAGTGGTGGCATGAAGTTCGACGTGGGGGCGCAGACGCTCGGCAGTCTGACCAAGCAGACGCAGGGTTCCTCCGATGATCTCGGTTCTCTAATCAAGCAGTTGATCGCTGCGGCGGAGCCGTTGCAGGGCAACTTCAACGGGGCCGGACGGGTGGCATTCGATTCGTTCAAGGCCAACGCCGATTCGATCACCGCCGAACTCAACTCGGCTCTCGGTGCGATTCTGGGCGGCCAGAGTGGAATGGACTCCTCGTTCGGCCAGGGTGACACCGAGATGTCGGACAATGCCAGGTCGTCCGAGGGCACCGCGAACTTCGACGCCGCCAGGTTCTCCAGCAGCCGCTGACACGGGGAGTGACAGTCATGACAGACCGACGCAGTTTCGACACCGGCACCTCGCAGCAGGTCCAAGGTGACCTCGCCGGCATCATCGGTCGGCTCGAGTCGCTGATCTCGCAGCGCAGCTCCGACGTCGCCGCGGCGATGGCCGACTTCCAGGCCGATGGGGTGTCCGAGGAGTACCGGACGGTCGAGGACCGGTGGAACCGGGCAGCGGGCGAGGTCCGCACGATCATCGACCTGGTCAAAACCACCATGACCAAGAACGACGAGACGGCGAACACCACGCTGTCCCGGGCCCGTTCCGCGGTGCAGTCGATCGGTTGAGTCGTTATCCGACGAGTTGTTGACGAGGGAGCACGAGCGTGAGCGCGTGGGATATCTCCCCCGGTGGAGTGCGCGACGTCCTGACTCGTACACATGCCGCGGCCATGCCTTTCGAGGGGCAGATGACGAGCTTGAACTCGGCGTTGGAGGGATCCGCCTCCGAGTCCAGTTCGGAGATCGTGGGCCAGGCGCTTCAGGGCTTCGTCGAGTCGATTCGGACGGATCTCGAGTTCGTGTTCACTCGCACGGGGGCGTGCATGCAGGCAGCGGCGCAGGCGACGAACGCCTACGTCGAAGGTGATCTGGAGATGGCCGCGAACGCGCAGCGCAGCGCCGCGGCGGCACCCGACCCGTCGGCCACGATGCCGGGGCCGGGCCGTGGGGCGGTGCCCCGATGATCAACCCTGGGGAGATTCCGCAGATCCCCGGCAACATGGACACGCTGGCTACCCATGCCCAGACGGTCCGGACCGTCGGCGTGGATTTCGCCAACACCGGCCAGGCGGTCGACAGCACCTGGCAGGGGCTGGCGGCGGTGTACAAGGCACCGGAGGCGGCGCAGCTCTTCGCCGCCACCGGCCCGGTGCGTACGGTGTCGGCCTCGGTGGGCGAGGACATCCAGGCCGTCGGGGCCGCGCTGGCCACGTACGCCACCGAGGTCAAGGAGATCAAGGCTCAACTCGCCGCCTTGAAGGGCCAGGCGGAGGAGTTCGTCGGCTCGGTCAAGGACGACGAGGACTGGCGCGAGGACCAGGGCAAGGTCGACAAGCACAACGGCCTGATCACCGCCGTGAACACGCAGGTGGCCGCGTTCTTCGAGGCGCAGCGCAAGTGCGCCAACACCATCAACGCCCTGTACGGCGGCCGTCAGTACCGGGCCGACAACGCCGACGGCCAGGCCGAAGACGGCGAGTACGGCTTCACCGCCGACACGCTCAACGCCGCCGCCGGTGAGGACGACGCCCTGCCGTGGGGCAGCAACGAGGAGCACGACCGCGGCTTCTGGGGCGACGTGGGGGCGTACTTCGTCGGCATGGGCATCAGTTTCGTCACCATGCTTCAAGACCTGGGCGGGCTGATCGGCCGCGATCCCACCACCGGCGAATGGAGCTGGGGCACCGCCGGTCAGTCGTGGCTGGGGCTCGGCAAGTTCGTGTGGGCGGTCTCCATCTACGTCAACCCGGTGACGATCGTGATCGACCAGACGGTCGGCATGCCGTTCATGGAGCAGCGCGAGGCGGGAAACCTCCTGCTCAACGCGGGCAAGACCATCATCGCGTACGACACGTGGGGCGAGGACAAGTCGAAGGCGGCCGGCATGGCCACCTTCAACATCTTCTCGGCGGTCGTGGGCACCAAGGGTGCCGCCTCCGGGCTGCGCGGTGCGGGCGCGGCGGTCAACACCATTCGCGGCAGCGCCACCGCCGCGCGGGTTAGCGCCGCGCTGGTCCGCACCGGAAACTGGCTCGACAAACTGCCCACCGTGGGCGAGGTGGCCATCAACCTCGCCAGGAAGTTCGACATCAAGATTCCGCAGCTCGGGTTGGTTCCGGCGATCGCCGGCGACGTGCCGATCGGGCGTGGCTTCGAAGTCGAGATGCCCAACGTCCGCGGTGGCGACGCGATGCACATGGACGGGGGCAACGGGCCGGGCGGCCACGTACCTGGCGGGAACACGCCGGGCGGTCACGTCCCAGGCGACCTGACGCCCGGTGGGCATATCCCGGAGGGCAACGCCCCCGGTGGGCACATCCCTGACGGCAATACGCCGGGCGTCAACCTGCCTGAGGGCAATACCCCTGGTGGCAACCTCCCAGAGGGCAACGGGCCGGGTGGCAATCTGCCGGACGGCAACGGGCCTGGTGGCAACGTGCCGGACGGCAACGCCCCCGACGGGAACCCGCCGGGCGGAGGTAACGCCGATCGCGGGCGGGATCTCACGCCGGATGAGCAGCAGCGGTTCGTTGATCAGGCCGAGCGGCTCAATCCGGCAGCGAGGGCCCAGGCGTTGGAGTTGCTCGCCCGCAGCGACCTGCCGGACGGTGTGGCCAACCGCGCCGTCCGGGACTTCGTCGAACTACAGGATTCCGGACGATTGGCAGGCAGTGCGGATCGGCAGGCCCAGGTTCTGCGCGACATGATGGAACAGTTGGGTGGCGACCGTTCCGCGGCAGTGGGAGCGGCCGCTGAGCTACGTGCCGCGAACGAGGTTCTCAACAGCCCCGACCTGATGCCTGGCTCGAAGATCGGTATCAGCGTCAAGAATGAGCTTGTCGATCTCGGCAACGGTAAAGTGGTCAGTACCGGTGACGTCCCCGAGTCGGATCTGGTGTACCAGACCAGGGACGGCAAGGTGCATTTGGACGAGGTCAAGGCGACCGCGCAGACGGTGGCCAATAAGATCAGTGAGAACCCCGATCAGCTGCGCCGGCTGGTTACATGGCGGGGTGAAAATCCCGCAGGACGGGCAGTGAGCTACCGCATCGGGACCGACGAGGGGTTGAAGGGCCTGTTCAGCATGACCAAAACTGAGCCGAAGGCGTATGCGATCGACCGGATTGCCAATGCGGACCTGCCGGTCCAGATTGGTGGACGCACGTTGACTCCGGATCAGCTGCGCCAACTGCGTGAGGCGGCGGAGCAGGCGGCAGCCGATCCAGCGCACCCCATGAAGAGAGGCCAGTCCGGGGCCTGGTTCGACGAGCACATGCCCAACCTCGCTGCGGCACGCGACTTCCTCAGGCCCTATGGAGTTGACTTCCTGTGAGCGAATCTTTGGTACCGCCCGAACTGTTGGCCCTGCCGCCCTCGTGGCAGGCGGCGGAGTCTGGGCGACGTCACCCCGTGATTAGGGACCTGCCGGCCGATCCTGAACACCGGGCGCTGGCGCTCTCGGCCTTGGAAGCGTGTCTTGCCTTTCAAGTGAACTCCGCCGCTCGTTACGGCGACGACCCGAACTGGGGGTTGCCCGAGGCGTTCTCCAACGACGACTGGTTCCTGCTGCAGATTAGGCTCAAACGACGGCTGCCGACCCTCGCCGACGTGACGCGCACGAAGGTGCGTGACTGGCTGCAGGAGGACGACGTGGCGGAGATCCTCGACGTCACGTGGACCGAGCCCTCGGATGAGTTCGTCGAGGCGGTCGGGCAGATGTGGGCGACTTTCATCGTCAATGGCCTGACCGAGGATCTGCTCCGTTGGCTGGAGTTGGTCGCACGGGATCATCTGGATGTCGTAGAGCGCGCCAGGGCGCTCGATCTCCTCAAAACGACCACGCCGCGCCTGCCGTGGGGTTACACGATCGAGACAATTCCGGTAATTCTGAGTCTCGGCGGGTCGGCTGAGCGTCCCTACTTTGACCAGTTGGCGAATGATCCGGACCTACATGAGAAAACCCGCGCCGAGGCAGCAAGCAAGCGGTGGCTTATCGACAGCAAGCGCGCGCGAGCCTAGCGTGTCACTGCTCTTGAGACCCGGGAACCATCGTCAGCCGATGAAGCAGCCACCCCGACAGCCAGTTCATCCCGAAACTACTCAGCTGTCATCCCTCCGCCGAGAATGACCCCCAGCGAAAGCTTCGTCGCGGATAGTTGAGTGAGACAGGTCCCTTATGGAGTTGGTCCAGTGGCTGGTCCCTGGGTTGCCCCCGAAATACTGGCCGCCGTGCCAGTTCCGTGGCGGCTGGCGGATCCCGTCGAACGTGGCAAGGCGACCTCCGAGCTGCCGCCCGACCCGCTGCACCGGGTCGAGGCTCTGACGGCGTTGGAGACCTGCCTCGCGTACCTGGTGGACGTCCGGGACCGTCACGGCGACGAGGCCGACTGGGGGCTTCCGAGGGCGTTCTTCGACGACTACTGGTTCATCCTGTATTCACGGCTCAAGCAGTCGATGCCGACCCTCGCCGACGTCACACCCGAGCGGGTGCGCGACTGGGCCGAGGTGTACCTGGACCCGAAGGACGTCTTCGGCGTCACGTGGACGACGCCACCAGACGAGGTGATCGACAGCATCGGTCGATCGTGGGTCTTCTTCATTCTGCAGGGCGCGACGGAGAGTCTGATCCGCTGGCTCCGCCGGTTGGGGCCTGATCACCTGGACGATGCGGGACGAGCCCGGGTGGTCGACCTGCTCAAGGAGGCCACGCCTCGCCTGCAGTGGCGTCTGACAATCATCACCATTCCAACGATTCTCGATCTCGGCGGCCCGGACGAGAAGGGCTACCTCGACCGCCTAATTAACGATCCGTGTCTCCACAAGAAGACCCGCGCCGAGGCGGAGAGCGTCAGCTCGTTCATCGACCGCCAACCCGAGTCGATCTAGTTATCTCGGGAGGAGGATCGTGAGTGTTTCGAGCTATCTGGTGTGTCCGTCACGCCAGTTGATGATCGGGCTTGGTAAGCGGCTGCGAGAGCAGAGTGGGACGGTCATCGGATTCTCCATCGGCCACCACTTGACCTCCGAAGATCTCCAGCTGTCGCAGGTGCTCTGGAGGTTTCTCGCCGACACCGCCGGTTCCGAACTGGTCGTCAAGTTCAGCGACGACGGGAACTTCGAGGAGATCGCGGGCTATCGCGAGGTCGGCGGCGACGAGTACGGCGACATCACGATCGAGGACTACGCGCGCGGAGGCCTCTAGGGTCGCCCGCGGAGCAGACCGGATTGGCGGGGCAAGGCACCTATGCCGAACTACGTGCAGATCTATTTCGGGTCCATCGAGGACCGCGAGCGGGTGGCCGACCAGGTCAGTTCGGCCCTGGGTATCCCGTTCGAGCCGTCCGACAAGCCGTACGCCGATTACCTGGGCAGGACGGAGGACCTGGCGCTCGACTTCAAGGTGGGGCACGAGCTGGAGGACGACGCGGGGATCCCGTTCGAGGACATGCCGTACGTGCTGACGGTCCGGGACTTTCAGCGAGGCCACATGGACGAGCCGGCTGCGAGAGAGATGTTCGCAGAGTTGCAGAGGCTGGGCTATCGACCGATGTACCTCGTCAGAGGCCTTCAGGAGATTCTCGAGTCCGTCGACTGAATCGACGTGCCGAGGCGGTATGCCGGCGGGGCGTCGGCGATACTTCCGAGATGGAGTACGTGTCCAGGGTGCCGCGACCGCCGCTGGACGCGCTGATCGACGATCTCTATTACCTGGAGGGTTCGTCGCCGTACGCCCGGCTGATGCTGCCGCCGATGCCGGCGGCGCTGCTCATCGTCAACCTCGGGCCACCGTTTCGCATCCGTGCCGGCACCGACATCGAGACGGCCGAGTACGTCGACGGCTGTGTCGTCACCACTCCCACCCGCGCCGTGGAGTTCGGGTACCCACTCCGGACCCGTTCCGTCGGCGTGCACGTCAAGCCGTGGGGACTGGCGCCGTTCCTGCCGATGCCCGCGGTCGAGCTGTGCGACCGGCCGGTGACGTTGGAACAGGTGTGGGGCCGGCCCGCCATTGCCGAGCTGTGCGACCGGCTGGCTACGGCAGACGGACCGCACCGGATGCTGACGCTGCTCGAGGAGGAGCTGATGCGACGGCTGCGCGAGACCAGCGGCCTGGGGTTGGTTCGCCATACGAGCAGTGTCATCGCCGCGACCAGCGGGGCAGTGGCTATCGACGACCTGAGAGTCTCGGCCGGTGTCAGCAGCACGTACCTGGCTCAGCGGTTCAAGGATCACGTCGGCGTTACTCCGAAGCGGCTGGCCCGCACCTACCGCTTCGCCGCCACCGTGCTCACGATCGACCCCGCCGGACCGGTTGACTGGGCCGAGCTCGCCAGCGGCGCTGGCTACTTCGACCAGGCTCACTTCGGCCACGAGTTCCGAGCGTTCACCGGGCTCACACCGACCCGGTACGTCGAAGTCCGGCGGCGGTTTTTGCGTGAGCACCCCGGCCACGTGTTGGACGGTTGGCCGCTGCCGGTCGATTGATTTTCTACAAGAGCGGCAGCTCACGGCACGCTACCTTGGGGCGTCTCAGAGCAGAGGAGAGCCTGTGGGCAAGGTGGTCATGTACGGCTCGGTGTCGGTGGACGGCTTCGTCGCGGACGACAGCGACCAGCCCGGACCGCTCTTCGACTGGCTGTCGAGCGGTGACGTACCGCTGGACGAGAGCGGCATGGTGAAGGTCTCGCAGACGTCCTACGACTACACCCGGCCGTACTGGGACCAGATCGGGGTGACGGTCGTCGGCCGCCACGTCTTCGACCTGACGGACGGCTGGGACGGGAAGCCGCCCAGCGGGATCGACCATGTGGTCGTCGTGACGCACCGGCCGCCGCCCGAGAGCTGGGACCCGGCGGCACCGTTCCACTTCGTCGACGGCGTCGAGACGGCCGTGGCCCGGGCGCAGGAGCTTGCGGGTGACCGCGTGGTCGAGGTCGCCGCTGGCGATGTCGGAGGCCAGGTGCTTGCCGCGGGCCTGATCAACGAGGTACGCATGGACGTCGTACCCGTGGTGCTCGGCTCCGGGAAGCGCTACTTCGGGTCGGTCGACGCGCAGCACCTGCTGGAGGATCCGGACGTGGTGATTCAGGGGAACCGGGTGCTCCACCTGCGCTACCAGGTGCGCCGCTGACCGGTGTTCGTCAGGCGATCGGCGAGTCAGCCGCCCGAACCGCCGTTCAGGCCGTAGCGACGCAGCACCGCGCCGAGCGTCTCGTACGGCGCACCCGGACCGCCGTCCAGTCGGTACCACCACGCGCGTCGGGCTCCCCGCCCGAGGGGGCGACCCACCACCACCTCCTGCTCGGACTCGACGGGGTTTTCGTGGTGGCCGACGAGGATGCCCCACGGCAGCGCCGGCATGCTCGGTCGGCTCGACCGCAGCCCGCCGGATCGGCCCGGATGCACGGTCACGATCATGCTGCGGGCGGTACCCGCCAGCTTCTCGGCGAGACCTTCGAGCGTCGCCGCGTCGACGACCGACAGGGGCGGGCCGGCCAACCGGAGTTGTTCGCGGACGCCGACGTCGACCCGCTCGACCGTCAGGACCCCGAGCGTCGCCGACCCGTCGACGCCGCCGACGACGGTCAGGCTGGTGGGTGCCGGCGCGCGCGTTCGACAGAACGCGGTGAGTTCGTGGCGTGACCACGGTTCGGTGACCGGTTCCGCGACGCCCCAACCGGTCGGCTCTGCGCCGGTGAGGGCGCGGACGGCGGCCTCGGTGCTGGCGCCCAGCCGCAGGGCCTCGGTGGCGGGGTGCATGGTGACGATCTGGATCTCCAGGCCACCCGTCCACGGTGTGTTCGTGGGCAGTGTTCCAGCGGTCTGCGCGGCGTTGGATCTGGCGAAGCGGTGACCGTCCCAGCGCAGCGGCAACCCGGTGAGGCCGTCCCGGTGCTCCTCGCCCGCCCGCACCACCCACTGGCCCTGCGCCTTGGCGAGCATCGTCTCGAGCGGGTACGTGATGACGCCGTCCACTGGCGTGACGACCTGGAGCAGCAGACCGTCGCGTACCGCGTCGACGGCCGCCTGCGCGAGCCACGGTGCCAGGCCGACCACCGGGCGGTCCTGGTGCAGGACGACGGCCCGGTCGGTGATCGTGTCGGTCGCGCCGTTCATCGGCTCTCCCATGTCAGCCCTCCGGTGATCTCGACCAGCGCGGCGGTGAAGCGGCGGGCGACGTCCGCGGCCTGCGGGTCCGCGCCCGGCGTCCGGCTCTCCACCCACCACGCCGGCTCGGGTACGTCGTCGGCCGGGGCGAGGCCCAGGAGCCGCCGAGCCTCCCCGGGTACGCGCACCAGACGCGCGGCCTCGACGCTCAGCAGGAGCCGCCCGTCGACGGGGTCGAACAGTTGCACCAGCCCGACCGCCTGGACGGTGTCCATCTTCAGCTCGGAGCCGGCCGCGAGCAGGGCCCCGAGCATCGCGGCCGCATCGGGCTCGGCGCGACACAGCGCCACCGTGTCGAACGTCATCAGTGCTCCTTCGTCTCGCCGGTGAACGCGGTCTGCACCATGCGGGGACCGTCGCCGGGGCGGATCAGTTGCGCGCGGCCGGTCGGCAGGACCATGGGCCGCACGCCGGAGAACAGTTGGCCCTCCGTCCGGTCGCCCGACATGAGCAGGCTGAGGCAGCCGGCCTCCCGTACGGCCAGCGGGAACGGCTCGAACAGGCCGCGTGAGGCACCCGCCACCCGGCGGGCCATCACGACGTGCAGCCCGGTGTCGCGGCCGGCCGCCACGTGCGGCACCAGCGCGCCGAGCGGCTGTGTGGCCGAAGCGGCCAGGATGTCGTAGTCGTCGATGAGCAGCACGATCCGGGTACGCGCCGCCTCAGGTGACTGCCGTTTCGCCAGCTCGTCGGAGACCGCCTTGGAGAGTTGCTGGGCGAGCGCGGGGTTCGGGGCGTACCCGCCGCAGTAGTGGTCGGGCACCACGTCGGCGAGGGCACGGCGCGGGTCGAACACGGCGAAGACGAGTTCCTCGGAGTCGTACTGGCTCATCAACTCCTCGGCGACCAGCCGCAGCAGGTTCGTCTTGCCCGTCCGGGGGTCCCCGAGCACGAGGAGGTGCTGGTCGCGGCCGAAGAGGTCGACAGCGGCGGTGGAGAAGTCGTGCTCGTAGCGGCCGAAGGGAACCACCCCGTGACCGGAGGGAGCGCCGGCCAGGTCGGCTACGGGAAGCACGGCGGGCAGGACCCGTACCGGCGGCGGCAGCGCGCCCGTCCAGGCCGCCCGTACCGATCGGGCGGCCGCGACCAGACCGGCGACCGCCGGGTCGGCGACCCCGTCCAGTCGGGGAAGCGCCACCTGGGCGAACAACTTCTCGCTGGTCAACGCCCGGCCGGGCTGGTCCGGTGGTACGGCGCGGGCCTGCCGGCCGTCGATGCTGGACTCGGCGGGCTCGGTGAGCCGCAGCTCGACGCGGTTGGCGAAGGCGACCTGCTGGGCGGCGCGGACCTCGTTCCAGCGCCGGGCCGCGCCGACCACGTGGATGCCGTAGCGACCGCCCCGGGCGAGCAGGCCGTGCACCTTGGCTTCGAGACCTTCGAACTCCGCGTTGAGCTGTCCGTAGCCGTCGATCAGCAACACCACGTCGACGCAGCCGACCTCGGCGCGCACGGCTTCGTCGGCGTTTCGCAGGTCCTCGACCGTGTCGAACTGGTGCCGGCTGAAGATGCGCTGCCGGCGGGTGAGCATCGCGTGTACCTCGTCGACGACCCGGCGGACCCGCTCACGGTCCTCACGACCGGCGACGCCGCCGACGTGGGGCAGCTCGGCGAGCCCCGACAGGCCGTTTCCCAGCAGGTCGATGCCGTAGATCCCGACGTCGGTGGGACGGTGGGTGGTGGCCAGGCCGAGGGCGAGGGTCCGCAGCGCCGTCGTCTTGCCGCTGCCGGGTCCGCCCAGGATGAGCAGGTTGCCGCCGCTCCCCGCGAGGTTCAGCACCCAGGGGCCCTGCCACTGGCGGGCCGGGTCGTCGAGTCGGCCCAGCGGAACCGGCAACCCACCGCCGGGCAGCGGGCTCATCCCCAGGCGTACACCGTCCGGGGTGGTGCTCACCCCGCCGCCTATCTCGTCGAGGGTGAGCAGGGACGGCAGGGGCGGTAGCCAGATCGCCGGGACGTGCTGCCCGCTCGCCGCCATCTGCCGTACCACCGTGGACAGCAGGGTCGGTCCCGTGGTACGCCGGGTGGCCGTCGGCTCGTCCGGCGCGCTCTCGTCGACGTCGGCGCGGGCGGTTCCGAACATCGGCATCGGTTTCGCCAGCGGTCCGACGATCGGGGCGAGTTCGGCGTCCGCGCCGTCGTCGAGCGGGCCGGACACGTAGGCAGCCTTGAACCGCTGGTAAATCGACACGTCGACCTTCAGGTACCCGTTTCCGGGCAGCGGCGGCAGGTGAAACGCGTCGACCGTGTCGAGGACGGTGCGTGACTCGATCTCGGTGAGCGTACGCAGGCCGATCCGGTAGGCGAGATAGTTCTCCAGGCCGCGCATCTTGCCCTGCTCGACGCGCTGGCTGGACAGCAGCAGGTGCACGCCGATGGACCGCCCGATCCGACCGATGCGCAGGAACAGGTCGATGAACTCCGACTTGGCGGCGAGCAGCTCACCGAACTCGTCGATGAGCACGAGGAGGTGGGGCAGTGGGGGCAGCTCTTTGCGCTCACCCTGGGCGCGGAGCATGTGGTACTCGGTGATGTCGGTGACCTTGCCGGCGTCGGCGAGCACCTGTTGACGGCGCTGCACCTCGCCGTCGAGGCTCGTGTACATCCGCTCCACCAGTGCCGCGTCGGCGGCGAGGTTGGTGATCAGCCCGGCCAGGTGCGGTAGGTCGCTGAACGGCGCGAAGGTGGCCCCGCCCTTGTAGTCCACGAGGACCATCGCCATCCGCTCCGGCGAGTGCCTGCTCCGCCTCGACGCGGATACCACGGAGGAGGCGGACGCGATCGTCGAGCGGGCGCGTGCCGCCGGCGCCGAGGTGGTCGTCGAACCGATCGCACAGCCCTGGGGGTACTCGGGTGTCTTCGCCGACCCGGACGGTCACCTGTGGATGGTGTCGACCGCTGCGTGACTGGCGGGAGTGTCGGTTATGCGACGTACGGTCCGGGCGTGACTGTGACCACCGATGCCACCGGAACGTTGCCGACCTCTGCCGACGAGGCCCGGCTGTGGGCGCTCATCGAGTCGGCCTGGGCGGAGCTGGGCGCGGAGCCGCAGGCGCTGCGGCGAGCCCTCGTCGAGCGCGATCCGGCCGACGATGACGACGAGCCCGACGAGGATGACCCGTCGTCCGCGATCGACAGGTGGTTGTCCCCCTTCCTGGACCGCCTGGCGCACCTGAGCGCCGAACTGTCCACGCAGGAGCTGACCGATCTCGACCGGGTGGTGGAGCGCAAGCTGCACGACATCGACCGGGAGGACATCCACGAGGTCACCGACGGCTCGGACGACGGCTTTCTCTACTGCCGGGGCTTCATCGTCGCTCTCGGCCGTGACTACTACGAGGCGGTCCGGGCCACACCCGCCCTCGCCGTGCTCGACGCGGAGTGCGAGAGCATGTGCTACTTCTTCGCCCACCTGCACAACGACCGGTTCGGTTCGTGGCCGGAGACCGGCTCCGGCATCTCCCGTGAGTCGTTCGGCAATCCGGCCGGCTGGTCGAGCTGACCGCCTAGACGTAGATCTTCTTGGCGTACTCCGGGCCGTAGTGCCTCTCCAGCTCTTCCAGGCTCTCGACGGGCGCCTCGACCTCCTTGATCAGGCGGGCACGGGTCGGCAGGACGTCGGGCTGCCAGCTCTCGGGCTGCCACAGCGCGGACCGCAGGAACGCCTTCGCGCAGTGGTAGAAGATCTGCTCGATCTCGACCACCACGGCGAGCACCGGCCGGTGGCCCTTGACCACCATGTCGTCGAACCAGGGCGCGTCGCGGACGAGGCGGGCCCGCCCGTTGATGCGCAGCGTGTCGGTGCGGCCCGGGATCAGGAAGAGCAGCCCAACGTGCGGGTTGTCGAGGATGTTCTGGTAGCCGTCCGCGCGCTTGTTGCCCGGACGTTCCGGCAGCACGATTGTCGTGTCGTCGAGCACCAGCGCGAACCCGGCCGGGTCGCCCTTGGGGGAGACGTCGCAGCTTCCGTCCGCGCCGGCCGTCGCCACCAGGCAGAACGGCGCGGCGGCGAGCCACTGGCGGTCGCGTTCGTGCAGGCGGGGGCGGTCCTTGTTGGCGGCCCGAGGGTGTGGTGTCCCGAGCAGCTCGCGTAGTTCCTCGTGTGTGGTGATCTCCACCGTCACGTGATCCTCCCTGAGCCGTTGACCAGGGTGGCGGGCGCGCCACCGTCACCAGCCTAGGCCCGCGTGGCCATCGAGGTTTGCCCCGGACCGCCAGGGGTACGGCCTCACGCGACACGCCCGCCGCACGTACCGTCCGCAGGAGCGCCGACCAGTGGAGGCCGGGACATGGAGAGCCGACTCAAGGTGCTGGGTCACCCAGTCCATCCGATGCTTGTCATGTTCCCGGTCGCGTTGCTGGTCACGGCGGTGCTCTTCGACATCATCGACACGGTCGGCGGGCCCGACTTCCTCGGCGAGGTCGCGTACTGGAACATCACCGTCGGTCTGATCGGCGGCCTGCTCGCCGCGGCGGCCGGCTCGTTCGACCTGCTGGCGATCCCGACCGGCACCCGCGCGAAGAGGGTGGGTCTGCTGCACGCGGGCGCGAACGTCGCGGTGATCCTGCTCTTCGCCGCCGTCTGGGCGGTCCGGCTCAACGCGGACTCGCGGGCCGCCGGCGGCGCGCTGATCGCCATCGAGGTGGTCGCGGTGGCGATCCTCGGCATCAGCGCCTGGCTCGGTGGCGAGCTTGTCGACCGGCTCGGTGTGGGCGTCGACCGCGACGCCGACCTGGACGCGCCCAGCTCACTGCGACCCACGACCCAGCGGATCGGAGACGTGCGATGACCGAGCAGCAGGCCGGTGGTTTCGGTCGGGGATGGCGCAACCGGCAGCAGGGCTGGGACCCGATGGGCGAGTTGCAGTCGCTGCGCGCCGAGCTGAGCCGGTTGGTCGGGGGCCGGGCCGGGGCGTCCGACGTCGAGCTGACCGAGACCGCGGACGGTTGGCAGGTCGTCGTGCGGTTGCCCGGCGTCGCCCCGGAGGAGGTCGCCGTCGAGCTGGACGACCGCGAGTTGTGCGTGCGGGGCCGCTCCGAGGCGGAGGTCAACGCCGACCAGGGCATCCCCGGTGGCTTCGAGACCCGGGGTTTCGAGTACCGCGTCGACCTGCCGTCGCGGGTCGACCCGGAGGGCATCGACGCGGTGATGGACCACGGGCTGCTGCGGGTCCACCTGCCCCGGGCGGCGCGGCCCGCGCCGCGCACCATCACCGTCGGCCGCACCGGGCCGCGCTCCGGCGGCCTGTCCGGGGGTACGCCGGTTCCGGCCGACCCCGCTGCGGACCGGGAGCTGCACCACCCGGACACCGCCGGCGAGATCGACCGGCCGTAGCGGGCCAGGTGGTCACCCCGTCCCTGCTCGGTCCGACGGCCGGGCGAGTCGAAGACGTGCGGCGGATCGCCGTACTCCGCGCCAACGCCCTCGGCGACTTCATCTTCGTCCTCCCGGCGTTGGACGCGCTGCGTGCCGCGTACCCCTCGGCGGAGATCGTGTTGCTCGGAGCGCCGTGGCACGCGAAGCTCTGGCGCGATCGGCCCGGCCCGGTGGACCGGGTGCTGGTGGTGCCGCCGGGGCCGGGCATCCGCGAGCCGGTGGCCGACGAGTCGGCCGCGACGATTGACGACTTCGTGGCGGCGGCCCGGGATGAGGGCTTCGATCTGGCGGTGCAGATACACGGTGGCGGCGCAAACTCCAACCCGTTCGTCAGTCGGCTCGGCGCCCGGGTGACCGTCGGGCTGCGCGCCGAGGACGCGCCGCCGCTGGACCGGTGGGTCCGCTACGTGTACTACCAGCACGAGGTGATCCGCTACCTGGAGACGGTGGCGCTGGTGGGCGCTCCGGCCACCACGATCGTGCCGACGCTGGCGGTCACCGACGCGGACCGGAGCGAGGCGGAGCGGGTGCTCGGCCCGCCGGAGCGACCCCGGGTGGCGTTGCATCCCGGTGCCAGCGACACCCGACGGCGCTGGCCGGCCGAACGGTTCGCCGAGGTGGCGGACGCGCTGCACGACGACGGCTACGAGGTGCTGGTGACCGGTACGCCGGCGGAGCGGGACGTCGTGGACCGGGTGGTCGCGGCGGCCGGGGCGCCGGTCCGGCCGCAGGTGGGCACACTCAGCCTCGGCGGGCTGGCCGGCTGCTACGCCGACTGCGCGCTGGTCGTCTCGAACGACACCGGTCCGCTGCACCTGGCCGCCGCGGTGGGGGCTCCCACGGTGGGCATCTTCTGGGTCGGCAACCTGATCAACACGGCGAACCCGCTGCGCGGCCGGCACCGACCGATCACCTCGTGGATGGTGCACTGCCCGATCTGCGGGGTGGACTGCACGCCCGGCATCTACCCGCACCGGCCGGGCGACGGCGAGTGCCCGCACCGCGACTCGTTCGTCACCGACGTCCCCGTGGCCGAGGTGCGCGAAGCGGCCCGCGAACTGCTCAACCCGTAATCAAGCCCTCGTCGGCGAGGACGACCTCCCACGCCTCCACGTCCCGTTCGGTGACCGTGGTGGGGGTTTCCAGGTGGTAGGCGCCGCTGGGCAGGATGCCCGCCCCGCCGTGCCGGGCCAGCACCGCGAGCTGGGCGGCCACGTCCTCACCCTGGTGTCTCTCCTGCACCCGACGCCAGAAGTCGAACCCGCCCGAGTCGAGGAGCTTGGCCCGGTCGTAGAGCACGCAGCCGCCGATCCAGGACACCTTGTACGCCCGCCACGCGCCCGGCGGCAGCCCCACCCCGGCGGTGACGTGCAGCAGATTGGCCGCCGAGTGGATCCGGGCGCGATCCCACTCGACGCTGCCCGGGCGGATCCGCTCCGGCGCGGGCGGTCCCGCCCACTCCTCGTAGTGCCCGTGCGCGTCCGGACGTACGTCGTCGACGTACGACAGACCGTGCACACCGTTGCCCACGAACCCGCAGCCCAGCTCCTCGATCGCGGCGACCAGCCGGCGCAGCGCCCCCGGCTCCAGCCAGACGTCGTCGTCGAGGTTGAGCACGTACCGGGCGGCCGACGCGTCGAGCAGGTACGCCCGGTGCTCGGCCAGTCCCCGACGTGGCAGCCGGCGGGTCAGCAGCACCGGGTGGCCGGCGTGCCGCAGCGCCCGGACCATGGTGGCCGCGGCCGGGTGGGCGTACGCCGGGTCGCCGTCGGACTGGTCGCTGACCACCACGCCGAAGCCGGGCACCCCCTCCTGCGCGGCGAGCCCGGCCAGGGTGACGGCCAGCTCGGTGGGCCGGTTCCGGGTCGGGATCAGCACGTCGACGAGCCGGTCGACGCGGAACTCCGCCGGCACGCCGAGGGCGAGGGGCCGGTTCACGACGCCTGGGTACGGGTGCTCAACGACGGATCGGAGGCGTACGTCGCCGGGTCCTGACCGTGGGACCGGATCCGTTCGATGATCGCGGAGGTGGACCGGTCCGCCACGTACCCGAGGGTTCGCACCTGACCGCCGAGCCGCCGTACCAGCGGCGCTTCCGGCACCAGCTCGGGCGGATAGTCCCCGCCCTTGACGTAGACGTCCGGCCGGACCGCCTCGATCAGCGCGGCGGGCGAGTCCTCCTCGAAGACCACCACGTGGTCCACGCACGACAGCGCGGCCAGCAGGGCGCCACGGTCCTCGACCGGGTTGACCGGCCGGTCCGGGCCCTTGAGCCGACGTACGCTGCCGTCCGAGTTGACCGCCACGATGAGCAGGTCGCCCAGGGCGCGGGCCTGCTCCAGGTAGCGCACGTGCCCGGGGTGCAGCACGTCGAAGCAGCCGTTGGTGAACACCACCGACCGTCCCGCCTCGCGGTGTTCGGCGACGATCGTGTCCAACTCGTCGGTGCCGACCACGGCCGGGTGCCCGCTGGCTTCCGGCGGCATGTCGAGCGCGGCGAGCAGGTCGTCGCGCAGGCACACGCAGGTGCCGGTGTCGGAGACCGTGATGGTGGCCGCGAGCTGGGCGAGTTGCGCGGCGGTGGGCAGCGGCGCGGCGGCGGCCAGGGCCAGGGTCATCGCCGCCAGGTAGGCGTCTCCCGCTCCCACGGCGTGGCTCGCCGGGACCGGGGTGCTGTGGCTGCGCCGCCGCTCGCCGTCCGCGCCGCCGACCACCGCGCCGTCGGTGTCCAGGGTCACCGCGACCACGTCCGCCCCCGTGTGGGCGTGCAACTCCGCCAGGCGCGACTCGGCCAGCACGGCCCGGTCCACACCCGCTCCGGCCTCGGTGTTCACGGTGACGCCCGTCCCGGTGACGCTGAGACCGTCGCCGGTGAGGGCCACCCGACTCTCGCCCGGCGTGGGTTCGCCGACCGGGCCGGGACGGTCGTCGGCGCGGGCCCCGCCCGGGGCGGCCCCCACGCTCAACTCGGACGGCCCGTCGGCCGGGTCGATGTCGGGGTGCTCCAGGTGCAGGTCGGTACCGGCCGTCGTACGGGTCGCGCCACCGGCACGGGCCAGCAACCGGGTCGCCTCGGCGAAGCTCGGGGTGACCACGGTCGGCGCGAGTCCCCGCCAGTCGGCGAGGTCGTGGGCGTCCAGCGCGACCGTGGCGTACCGCTCGCGGTTCTCGACCAGCCACGCGCGGACCGGCGGGGGCAGCGCCCCCAGGCCGTAGTCGCAGACCACCAGGGTCGGCGCCTCGCCGTCGGCGGCGGCGCGCAGCTCCTCGGTGGCGCAGTCCAGCGCCGTGAGCAGCCGGGTCACGCCGTCCGGGTCGAGCGCGTCGTCGGGGTCACCCGAATCCTCCCGGAGCAGGATCTGGTTGCCGGCCAGCATCCGCCGCTTCACGGGAGTGGGTCGGCCAGGTTGGTTGACGGTACGGTCCCAGACGCCGGCCCGGTCCAGACAGTCGTGCAGTTCGTCCCCGGCGACGTCCGCGCCGACCGGCGCCACCAGCACGGCCCGTCCGCCGAGGGTGGCGACGTTGACGGCGGTGTTCGCGGCCCCACCGGCGGCGGAGATCCGCCGACGCAAAGTCAGGACCGGGGCGGGCGCCTCCCGGCAGAGCCGGTCGGACTCGGCGAACCGCCACTCGTCCAGCATGGCGTCACCGACGATCAGGACCGGACGCCCGAGCCAGCTCTCCACGACGGTGGCGAGCCTGCGCTGTTCCGCTGCTGCTCCTGCCATGCCTCCCCGGGTCCCCAGCGGCCCCCGGGCCAAACCTGGGCCGATGTGACGCCCCTCGTGGGGTGTTTCGGGCGGTAGGGCGCGGGAAGGGAACTGAGTAACCCCGGAGAGGAGTTGTACCGAGATGGCAGCGACATTGCAGGGTAAGAGGATTGCCTTCCTGGCCACGGACGGTGTCGAGGAGGTCGAGTACGTCCAGCCGCGCGAGGCGGTCGAGAACGCCGGCGCGACCGTGGAGCTGGTCTCGCTCAAGCCCGGTTCCATTCAGTCCTTCAACCACCTCGACCAGTCGAAGACGTACGACGTGGACGTCACCGCGGACAAGGCGGACGCCGCCGGGTACGACGCGCTCGTGCTGCCCGGAGGGGTGGCGAACCCGGACTTCCTGCGGTCGGATCCGGACGCGGTGCGGTTCGTGAAGGCGTTCTTCGAGGCTGGCAAGCCGGTCGGGGTGATCTGCCACGGCCCGTGGACGCTGATCGAGGCGGGCGTGGTGCGCGGCCGGAAGATCACCTCGTGGCCCAGCCTGCGCACGGACCTGACCAACGCCGGCGCGACCTGGGTGGACGAGGAGTGCGTAACAGACGGCAACCTAACGAGCAGCAGAAACCCCGACGACCTCCCCGCCTTCTGCGCCCAGATCACCAAATCCTTCGCCGCCTCCTGACCGCCTTCTTCCGCGGTGATCAAGAGGTTTGCGTCATCCCGACCGGCGTGTCGTGACGCAAACCTCTTGATCACCGCGACAAAGGGGTGGGGTTGCGCGCATGTTCTGGGGTGGGCGGGAAAGAGGGCTTGATGACTGCCGACGCCTCCGCTGCACCGGTGTTGAACCGCCAGCAGATCAGGCTGCTCATGCTGGGTCTGATGACCGGCATGCTGCTGGCCGCCCTCGACCAGACCATTGTCGGAACGGCCCTGCCGACGATCGTCGGTGAGCTGGGCGGGATCAACCACTACTCGTGGGTGGTCACCGCGTACCTGCTCGCCTCGACCGCGTCGACGCCCCTGTACGGCAAGATGGCCGACCTGTACGGGCGTCGCCCGGTCTTCCTCTTCTCGATCGGCACGTTCCTGCTCGGGTCGCTGCTGGCCGGGCTGTCGCAGAACATGACCCAGCTGATCATCACGCGCGGTATCCAGGGGCTCGGCGCCGGTGGTCTGCTGACGCTGGCGTTCACGATCATCTCGGACGTGGTCTCACCTCGGGAGAGGGGCCGCTACCAGGGGCTCTTCGGCGCGGTGTTCGGCATCGCGTCGGTGGCGGGGCCGCTGGTCGGTGGGTATTTCGCCGAGACCGACTGGCGGTGGATCTTCTACATCAACGTGCCGCTGGCGATCCTGGCCATCGTGGTCTGCTACCACGTGATGCGGCTGATCCCGTTCGAGCGGCGGGACCACGCGATCGACTGGCTCGGGGCGGGCCTGCTGGTGGCCGGTGTGAGCAGCCTCCTGCTCGCGCTGAGTTGGGGCGGCAATGAGTACCCGTGGGGTTCCGGGCTGATCATCGGTCTCTTCGTCGCCGGTGCGGTGCTGGCCGCCCTGTTCGTGCTCCAGGAGGCGCGGGTCGCCGAGCCGATCCTGCCTCTGCGGCTGTTCCGCAGCGCCACGTTCGCGCTGGCCAACTCGGCCGGCTTCGTGCTCGGTCTGGTGATGTTCGGTTCGATCATCTTCATCCCGCTGTACCTCCAGATCGTCAAGGGCGCCTCGCCGACCCGCAGCGGTCTGCTGATGCTGCCGATGATGGCGGGCATCATCGTCACCTCGATCGTCACCGGTCGGGCGATGAGCCGGATCGGCCGGTACAAGTGGTTCCCGGTGGCCGGGGCGGCGACCCTGCTGGTCGGCATGCTGCTGTTCACCCGGTTGCAGGTGGGTACGTCGCTCTGGGTGGCGTTCGGTTTCATGGTGGTGATCGGCGTCGGCCTCGGTCTGTGCATGCAGTCGCTCGTCCTCGCGGTGCAGAACGCGGTCTCCGTCCGCGACCTGGGCGCCGGTACCTCGTCGGCGACGTTCTTCCGGTCGCTGGGTGGTTCGTTCGGGGTGGCGATCCTCGGCACGGTGCTCTCGTCGCGGCTCAACTCGCAGCTTGCCGACCGGCTGCCCGGTGCGATCGCCCAGCTCCCACCGGACCAGCGGGCCGCGGTGGCGGCGAGCGGCGGCACGAACATCTCGATCAACGACCCCGCGACGATCATGGCGCTGCCCGGTGCCGTACGGGCCGCTATCCAGGCGTCGTTCGTGGAGTCGCTGCACCTGGTCTTCCTGACCGCCGGGCTCGTCGCCATCGTGGCGGTGCTGGTGACCCTGGCGATGCCCAACAGCGAGTTGCGGGGTGCCGGCCCGCAGGGTGCCAAGGGCGGGGCCGACCCGCTCGGCGGTGAGGCTCCCGCACCGGGCGGTAAGCCGCTGACCCGTGAGTCCAAGGAAGAGGCCGCCGCCGACATGAACGCCAAGTCCCAGACGATGATCTGACCACCTTCGGCCGCTTGGCCGAAACTATCCGCGACGGCGGGCATTCCCGAACGAGCGTGATGACTGTGAGGCATAAATATGTCGCACAGTCATCACGCTCGTTGGCATACCCGCGACCTGCCGCGTTCCGCCCAGGTGGATCCGCATCTACTTCTGGAACATCACCGACGCGGCGTCCGCCATCAGGCCGATTGCCCAGTCAAGCTGTGGACAATCGTCGCGGCCCCGGCACTCCAGGCAGCCACCGACTTGCCGGGGTCGGTCGAGCGCCCGGGACCAGTGCGCATCGAGGATCTGCTTCGCCACGAACAGTTCGGTCGCCTTCGAAACCGGCTCGTCGATCGGCATGGTCGGCGCCTTCCGGGTGGACGCGAGTGGTCCGCTCCGGGAGCAGAGCGGTGTCGTAACTCCCGGAGCGGAAGGCGGGATGACTCGGGAGTGCTGAAGTCCAGAAGTCGTCCGCCTACTGTCTCACTGTATCTACTGTCTCACTGTAGTCAAGTTCTCACTGTATCCACTTCGCTGGATCGGCGGGTTGTCTTGGTCGGGTGTGGGCTGGAAGCATGATCTCCGCTGAAGTCCAGGAGAGCCCACATGCCAACCAGGCCACCGCACTATCGCCGAGTCGCCGACAACATTGAGCAGAAGATCAAGTCTGGGGAGTATCCGCCCGGCCACCAGTTGCCGTCGGTCTCCGAGATAGGCGAGATTTACAACGTCGCGCGCTCGACGGCCTACCGTGCCGTCAAGGAACTACACGAGCGGAATTTGGTCTACGGCCAGCAGGGGCAGGGCGTCTTCGTGGCGGACGCGGAGTAAGCAGGCCGACGTCTCTACTTGAGGATCAGCCGGTTCGTCTGCTCGAAGACGTCCAGGTCGGCCAGGGTCTCCAGGACCGACGCGGAGAGTGGGGACGGGAAGCGGTCACGGGCGAAGAAGCCCGCGTCCGTGGTCTCGTCGGTGACCCGGGTCAGTTGCCCGTCCCACTCCTCCACCTTGAACGCGGTGGTGAAGACCTGGTAGGTGTGCCCGTACATGTTGGTGCTGGTCCGGTCCGGGCCGGTGTAGAGCGCGAACGCGCAGACCCGGAGCGCCCGCAGCCCGGTCTCCTCGCGGACCTCGCGTACCGCGCAGTCGGCGATGGATTCGCCCAGCTCCATGGCCCCGGCGGGCATGGCCCACTGGCCGTTGTCGGAGCGTTGGATCAGCAGGATGCGCCCCGCGTTGTCGCTGACCACGGCACGGGCGCCGACGAACATCAGCGTCCGGTCCCCGGCGAGCGCGCGCAACTGCCCCACGTACGAGTCGGCCCAGGAGATGCTCACCTGCGACAATTTACGGGGGTTCCCAACGTGTGACCGTCGACACTAGCTTGTTACCCATGCGTAGCACGATGATGGCCGCTCCCCTGCAGGTCTCCCGCATCCTCGACCACGGCGCGGGGGTGCACGGCACGGCCGAGGTGGTCACCTGGACGGGCGCCGAACCCCGTCGGATGACGTACGCCGAGGTGGGTCGCACGGCGGCCCGGCTGGCGCACGCGCTGCGCGACGAGTGCGGGGTGACCGGCGACGAGCGCGTCGCCACCTTCATGTGGAACAACAACGAGCATCTGGTGGCCTACTTCGCGGTGCCCAGCATGGGCGCGGTGCTGCACACGCTCAACATCCGGCTCTTTCCCGACCAGGTCGTCTACATCGCCAACCACGCGCAGGACCGGGTGGTGCTCGTCGACAGCACGCTCATTCCGCTGCTGGCCCGCGTGATCGGCGAGCTGACCACGGTGCGGCACGTCGTGGTGGTCGGCGGCGGCGACCCGACCCCCCTCACCGCGGCGGCCGGCGAGCGGATCACCGTGCACCACTGGGACGCGCTGCTCGCCGACCGTCCGGACGTGTACGACTGGCCGGAGGTGGACGAGCACGACGCCGCGGCGCTCTGCTACACGTCCGGCACCACCGGCAACCCGAAGGGCGTCGCCTACTCGCACCGGTCGATCTACCTGCACTCGTTGCAGGTCTGCATGCCGGAGGGCTTCGGTCTGGCGCCGACCGACCGGGAGCTGGCCATCGTTCCGATGTTCCACGCCATGTCGTGGGGCCTGCCGTACGCGGCGTTCCTCTCCGGCGCGTCACTGATCATGCCGGACCGGTTCCTCCAGGCCGCGCCGATCGCCGAGATGATCGCCGCCGAGCGGCCGACCCTGGCCGGCGCGGTGCCGACCATCTGGACCGACCTGCTGGCGTACCTGGACGACCACGACGTGGACAGCTCGTCGCTCACCGAGGTGCTCGTCGGCGGCTCGGCCTGCCCGCCGGCGCTCATGCACGCGTTCGACGAGCGGCACAGGATCGACGTCATCCACGCCTGGGGGATGACCGAGATGTCGCCGCTGGGGTCGGTCTCGCGTCCGCCCGCCGGGGTGGCCGGGGACGAGGCGTGGCGCTACCGCTACACGCAGGGTCGCGTGCCTGCGGGCGTGCAGGCGCGGATCGTCGGCCCGTCGGGCGAGCCGCTGCCCGCCGACGGCTCGGCCGTGGGCGAGCTGGAGGTCCGTGGGCCGTGGGTGACCGCACGGTACGTCGGTGACGACGCCCCCGATCCGGAGAAGTTCCGCGACGGTTGGCTACGGACCGGCGACGTCGGCACGCTCTCCCCGGACGGGTACATCACGCTGACCGACCGCGCGAAGGACGTGATCAAGTCCGGCGGCGAGTGGATCTCGTCGGTCGAGCTGGAGAACGCGCTGATGGCCCATCCTGCCGTGCTGGAGGCGTGCGTGGTGGGTGTACCGGACGAGCGGTGGGACGAGCGGCCACTGGCGACCGTGGTGGTCCGTGCGGGCGCCTCGGTGACCGCCGAGGAGCTGCGTGACTTCCTGGCCGGCTCGGTGGCCCGCTGGCAGTTGCCCGAGCGCTGGGCGTTCATCGACACGGTGCCGAAGACCAGCGTGGGCAAGTTCGACAAGAAAGTCGTCCGTTCGCGGTACGCCGAAGGTGACCTGACTGTCCGGGAGCTGACAGCACCGTAACGTTTGACCGGGCACCGTCGCCTATGGGCAGAGGAGTACTCCTGACATTCCTCCCCAGAGGGCGGCCCCGGCGTTCGCACCGCGCCGGGGCCGCCCGCTCCACGCGGGTAACCCCGCACCGTCATTGTTGCGAAAATTGCTCGCCTCTGTCCCGGTGACGGGGAAATCCGGTGCCCGACGACCTGTTCAGGCGTCGCTGGTGGTGATCAGCACCTTGCCGACCGCCGAGTCCTCGACCGCCTGGTGCGCCGCGGCCGTGTCGGCGAGCGGATAGCGGTGCAGCGGCAGACCGGCGTCCGCGCCCACCCGGATGCCGCCCTGGTTGGCGGCCGCCGCGACGTCGACGACACCCTGCGCCTTGGCCGCCTTCGGCTCCGTGTAGACCAGCACGAACTGCCACCGGGCGTTCACCACGTACAGCGGGCGGATCGGGAGCGTCACCTCGGTCCCGCCGTTGTCGGCGTACACGCAGACCGCGCCGCCGTGGCGGACCAGCTGCGCGTCCATCGCCGCGTTCTGTGCCGGGGCGACCTCCACGATCGTGTGGACCCCGTCGGGGGCGATCTTGCCGACCTCTTCGACCACGTCCTGCTCGCGATAGTTGATCACGTACGAGGCGCCGGCCGACGCCGCGAGCTGCGCCTTCTCGGCACTGCTCACCGTGGCGATCACCGTGGCGTCGGCCCAGCGGGCGAGCTGGATCGCCGCGTTGCCGACCGCGCCCGCGCCGCCCTGCACCAGCACGGTGTGGTCGGCCAGCGCGCCGGCGCGTAGCGCGTCGGGCATGAACTCGCCGGCCGTCAGACAGCGGTGCGCGGTGAGGAACGGAATGCCCAGGCTCGCCCCCAGCTCGAACGAGGCGTCGCCCAGCGGCACCGCCTGCCGCACCGGCACCACCGTGTACTCCGCGCTGGTGCCCCACGGCCGCTGCCAGGCCGCCTCCCAGATCCAGACCCGCTCGCCGATCAGCTCGCCGCCGACCCCCTCGCCGACCCCCTCGCCGACCGCCTCGACGACACCCGCGCCGTCCTGCCCCGGGATCTGCCACCCGTCCGGCGCGAACGCCCGGCGCGACTTCCAGTCCGTCGGGTTCACCCCCGAGACCGCCATCCGGACCAGCACCTCGCCCGGCCCCGGCTCGGGCACCGGCCGGTCCACCAGTTCCAGCACCGACGGATCGCCGGTGCGCTCGTACACGATGGCCTTCATCAGTGGTCTCCTCGCTGGCCGGCGCGGCACGCGTTCGGCGTGCCGCCTGCTGCGGTACCCCGCACCGATCCCGTCATGCCAAACCGTCGATCAGCTGCGGGGTCAACTCGCCGATCGACCCGAGCGTCACGGCCGCGAGCGCGGCGGCGTCCGGATCGAGGGGGTACGACGTGTGGGGCACCGCCACCACCCGCATCCCCGCCGCCGCGGCCGACCGTACGCCGTTGGACGAGTCCTCCACGGCCTCACAGCGGGCCGGGTCGACGCCCAGGCGCTGCGCGACGCTCAGGTACACGTCCGGCGCCGGCTTGCCCCGCTCGGTCTCCTCGGTGGACAGGGTCGCGCCGAACGCGTCGGTCAGACCGGTGGCCTCCAGCGCCGCCGCGATCAGCCGGGTCGGCGACGAGCTGGCCAACCCGAGCGGCCACCGCGCGGCCAACCGGCGTACGACGTCGTCCGCACCGTCGATCAACGGCACGTGCTCCCGGTAGCGCTGCGCCATCTCCCGCACCACCTCGTCCGCCACCTGCCCCGCGGTGCGCCGCACACCCAACTCCCCGCTGAGGTAGTGCGCCCACTCGCCGGTGCTCATGCCCATCAGCCGGCGCTGGGTGTCGGGCTGCCAGGTGCCACCGTGTGCCGCCACATACGCCCGCCGGACCTCCTCCCACACCGGTTCGGAATCCACGATCACGCCGTCCAGGTCGAAGACCACCGCATCCACCACGGGCCCATCCTGCCCGACGGCGGGACCCACGGTCAGCCGGCCAGCGCGGGCAGCCCGATCGGGCTGTCGGGCGGGATCACCGTGTGGCAGGACC
The DNA here is from genome assembly GCF_049841635.1 of Micromonospora sp. DT44. Lineage (NCBI taxonomy): Bacteria > Bacillati > Actinomycetota > Actinomycetes > Micromonosporales > Micromonosporaceae > Micromonospora > Micromonospora sp. DT44. The sequence goes on from NZ_JBNCKS010000021.1 coordinate 47,583, forward strand.
GGGCCAAGGGTTCCAGCAGCTCACGAAGGCGGTCGGTGTCGCCCGGGCCGAGTGCCTGCCACGGATGCCCGGCAGACCGGTCGGTGGCGTCCTCGATCGCCTGGAATTCGGCGTGGCCGGCGTCGGTGGGGGTGCCGTCCCCGGCCAGCCAGCCGCGTCGCGTCAGCCGCTCGCGGGCGGCCCGCCACTGCTCCTCGGACCAGCCCCGGCCGAGCAGGTTCTGTGCCGACGTGCCCACCGCGACGCGCCAGGCCAGTGTCTCCACCGGGTCCAGGCCGGCAGCCACCAGGGCGGCGATGTGTCCGTCGCCGCGCAGCTCCCGCAGCGTGGTCGCGGCCTGCCAGAGCCGGGCGAGGGGGTACTCCCGGACCGGCAGCGCCGCGTTGGCCGCCCCGAGCACCCGACCGGCGGTCTGCGCCGCCGAGGCGGCCCGCTCCAGCAGGTCGGCGGCCTCGGCCAGGTGCCCCTCGGGCAGCTCGTAGGTCAGCTCCGCGAGGGCCTGCACCGCGCCGGTCAGCCGGGCGCGCAACGCCTCCGGCGGGGTGGCCAGCCGCCACACCGCGGGCAGGGCCCGACTCACCATCGGCGGTGCGAAGCTGAAGAAGGCGGCGATGACCGGAGGGGCCTCGGCGGCGCCCAGCGGCGCGGCCCGACCGGCGAAGTAGCCCCGCCAGTAGCCGCGCAGCCCGACCGCCTCGTACGCGGCGCGGGCCCGAGGGTGGAAGTAGGTGACCGCGTGCACCGGCTCGAAGTACGTCCACATCATCCGGGTGGTACGCCCGAGATCCTCCAGCGCCGTCACAGGTACCTCCACCGTCCCGCGTCCGCGTCGTCACCCCGGACTGCGGTCGCCCGGGGTGACGCCGAACCTACTGCCGGAGGGTGACGGGCAGGAAGCCCCATGTGAACAAAGCCATCGCGCTGGGGCGACAACCGGGGCGATCCGGACGGATCACTGGGCGGCGAGCACGTCCACCACGAAGCGCAGCGGACCGGTCGGACGGCCGCCGGCCTTGGCCTCGTCGTTGCCGTACGCCAGCTCGCCCGGGATGTCGAGCTGCACCCGGCTGCCCACGGTCACGCCGACCAGACCCTGGTCCCAGCCGGGGATGACCTGGCCCACGCCGATCGGGAAGGTGGCCGGCTGGCCGGCGTTCCAGGACGAGTCGAACTCCTTGCCGTCCTTGTAGAAGACGCCCACGTAGTTGGTGGTGATGTTCTGCCCCTTCTTGACCGCCGGGCCGGTGCCCTTGATCATCGGGGTGACCGTGAGCTTCTTCAGCTCGCCCGTGCCCGCCTTCACCGTCGGCTTGGTGCCCAGCGCCGGGTCGGCGCCCGCGGGCAGCTGCGGCGCGGGCGCCGCGGGCGGCGCGGTGGGGGCGTCCGGCGCCGCGGCGGAGGCGGACGGGTTGGCGCCGGAGGCGTTGCTGGGCTTGTCGTCCCGGTTGCTGTCGATCCAGACGAAACCGCCGATGAGCAGCGCCATCACGGCGATACCGGCGAGCCCGCCGGCCCACGCCTGGCGGCGGCGCTTCGCCTCGGCCGCCTTCTGCGCCGCCAACTGGGCAGCCAGCCGCCGCCCCGCCTTCGTCGCCGGGCTCTGGCCCTCCGACCGGTTCTCCTGCGTGCGCTCGCTCACGTCGTCGACTCCCTGCTGCGAAGGTGTGGCCGGCACCCGGTGCCGGGGGGAAAGCCGACGCACACGGTACCCGCCCGGCGGCCCGCCGTGCCGGCCGTGGACGACTCGGATCGCCCAGAAACGCCGTCTGCGGGACGTTACTCCGAGACCACCATGAAGTCGGTCACGAACGAGGTGACCCTCCCGTCGGCGGTCCGCCCGATCCAGGTGCCGTAGCAGCCGTCGCCCCAGCCCGTGGCGACCGTGACGATGTTCGCGCCGGTGGCCTCGTCCAGCACGGCCGTGATCAGCCCCGGAACCGGCGACGAGGGCAGCTCGGCGGGGATGAAGACCTCCTCGATCCGCTCCTCGTCCCAGCTCTCCAGGGCGGCGAGCGCGGTCGGGTCGGCGAGCGTGCCGGCGCCGGCGTCCACGCCGTACCCGAAGTAGTCGTCGTCGCCGAGCGCGGCGACGTCCTGGTCGCCCACCACGGCCTGCTCCCAGCGGGTCGTCGGCTCGGCGCAGATCACCAGTTCCAGCGCGGCCACCCGCCGGTCCACCTCGGCGTCCTCGCGCAGCACCACGGCCACCCAGGCGCGGGCGGGATACCGCCCCGGCGCGACGGTCACCGTGTACGGCTCGGCCTCCGTCACGACCAGCGGATCGCACCCGACGACCCGGCCGGTCGGCAGTACGACGTCGACCAGCGGATGGGCCTCGACGAGGTACGCGCCGTGTTCGTCGGTGAAGCGCGCCCCGGGCGTCAACAACCGGTCCAGGTCAGGGGTGTGCGGCATGAGGGCTCCTCCGGTGGCCGACGGCCGGCGGAGCGTACCCGGTCCGGCGGACACCGTCGGTGCCGCGTACCTCAGGCGCTCTTGCGGGGTGCGGTCTTGCGCGCGGCGGTCTTCTTCGCGGGCTCGGTCTTCTTCGCGGTGGTCTTCTTGGCGGCGGTCTTCTTCGCCGGCTCGGCCGCCTTCTTCTCGGCGGTCTTCTTCGTCGCGGTCTTCTTCGCGGGCGCCTTGGCGGCCTTCTTCTCGGCCGCCTTCTGCGCCGACCGGGCCGACGAGATGGGCGTCGGCTCGCCGCCGCCACCCCGCGCGGGCTGCTCGCCGCGCGCAGCCCGGGCCCGGTCCACCGAGGCCTTCAGCGCGGCCATCAGGTCCACCGCCGCGGCCGGTGCCTCCTCGACCTCCTCCGGCTGGACGACCTCCCGACCCTCCACCTTGGCGTCGATGACCTCCTGCAACGCGGCCCGGTAGTCGTCGGTGAAGACGTCCGGTTCGAACTCACCGGTCATCGAGTCGATCAGGGAGCTGGCCATCGCCAGCTCCGGCGGACGCACCTTGAGGTCCTCGTCGAGGAAACCGAAGTCGGGGGTACGGATCTCGTCCGGCCAGAGCATGGTGTTGAGCAGCAGCACACCTTCGCGGACCCGCAGGGTCGCCAACTGTTCCCGCTGGCGCAGCGCCACCTTGACGATGGCCACCCGCTCCGAGTCGAGAAGCGCGTCCCGCAGCAGCACGTACGGCTTGGTGGCCGTGCCCTCCGGCTCCAGGAAGTACGCCTTGTTGTAGAGGATCGGGTCGACCTGCTCGGCGGGAACGAACTCCAGCACATCGATCGCCCGGGAGCTGGTCAGCGGCAGGTCGGCGAAGTCCTCGTCGGTGAGGATCACCATCTCGCCGCCGCCGATGTCGTAGCCCTTGGCGATGTCGTCGTAGGTGACCTCCTCGCCGCAGACCGAGCAGGTGCGCTTGTAGCGGATGCGACCGCCGTCCTCGCGGTGCACCTGGTGGAACCGGATGTCCTTCTCCTCGGTCGCCGAGTAGAGCTTCACCCCGATCGAGACGAGCCCGAACGACACGGCTCCCTTCCAGATGGCACGCATCCTGCGCTCCCTTCCCCGGTATCGACCATGCTCGCATCCGCAGGAACTCCACGCGAGGTGTTCGGCCTGCTACTACAGTCGGGTCGTGCCCGGCGCGCCGCTCAAGCCGATGCTCGCGATGACCGGGCCGCTCCCGGCGGGTGACGGCTGGGCGTACGAGTTCAAGTGGGACGGGGTCCGGGCGCTCGCCAACATCTCCGGCGGTGCCCAACACCTGTATGCCCGCTCCGGCGTGGAGATCACCGCCGCGTACCCCGAACTGGCCACCCTGTCCGAGCAGGTCGACGACGCGCTGCTCGACGGCGAGGTGGTGCTGCTGGGCGAGGGTGGGCAGCCGTCGTTCACCGCGCTGGCCGAGCGGATGCACGTCCGGGACCGCGCCAAGGCCGCCCGGCTGGCGGCGGTCATGCCGGTGACGTACATGATCTTCGACCTGCTGCGCCTGAACGGCGACGACCTGACCGGCTGGTCGTACGAGCGTCGCCGGGAGGCCCTGGACGCGCTCGCGCTCGGCGGCGCGCGGTGGGCGGTGCCGCCGATGTTCACCGACGGCCCGGCCACCTACGAGGCCGCCGGGGAGCACGGTCTGGAGGGGGTGATGGCCAAGCGGGTGGGCGCCGTCTACCGCCCCGGGGCGCGTTCGCCGGACTGGGTGAAGGTCAAACTGGAGGTGACCGGCGACTTCGTCGTCGGGGGGTGGCGGCCGGGCGCGCGTCGGATCGGCGGGCTGCTGGTCGGGGTGCCCGGCCCGGACGGCCGGCTGACCTACCGTGGTCGGGTCGGTGGCGGCATCGGCGCGGCCATCGAACGGCAGCTCCTCGCCGAGCTGGAGCCGCTGCGTACCGGCGCGTCACCGTTCGCGGCGGGCGTGCCGCGCGAGGATGCCCGGGGGGCCATCTGGGTAGAACCCCGGGTGGTGGTGGAGGTGAAGTACGGCCAGCGCACCCCCGACGGCCGGCTGCGCTTCCCCCGGGTGCTGCGCCTGCGCCCGGACAAGCCGCCGGAGGAGGTCGACGATGCCGGCTGAGAAGCTGCGGGTGGACGTCGAGGGCCGCGCGCTGGAGCTGTCCAACCTGGACAAGGTTCTCTATCCGGCCGTGGGCTTCACCAAGGGCGAGGTGATCGACTACTACACCCGGATCTCGCCGGTGCTGCTGCCGCACCTGGCCGACCGGCCGGTCACCCGCATCCGCTTCCCGAACGGGGTGGATGACAAGTCGTTCTTCGAGAAGAACAAACCGGCCGCGACCCCCGACTGGGTACGCGTCGAGACGTTGCCGGCGCCCGGCTCGACGAAGGGCCGGGAGACCATCGACTACGTCGTCGCCGACGACCTGCCCACCCTGGTCTGGCTGGCCAACCTCGCTGCGTTGGAACTGCACACGCCGCAGTGGAAGGTGGGCGAGCACCCGGACATGATGGTGGTCGACCTGGACCCGGGACCGCCGGCCGGGCTCGCCGAGTGCTGCCCGGTGGCGGTCCTGATGCGCGACCGGCTCGCCGACGACGGCATCGACTCGTACCCGAAGACGTCCGGCAAGAAGGGCATGCAGCTCTGCTGCCCGATCGCCGGCACCCAGTCCGCCGACGACGTCTCCGCCTACGCGCGTCGGATCGCGCAGGAGTTGGAGAAGGCGCACCCGAAGCTGATCGTGTCGAAGATGGCGAAGAACCTGCGCCCGGGCAAGGTCTTCATCGACTGGAGTCAGAACAACGCGGCGAAGACCACCGTCGCGCCGTACTCGCTGCGCGCCCAGCGGACGCCGTCGGTGTCGACGCCGCTGACCTGGGACGAGGTCGAGGCCGGCGCGCGCGGCCGGAAGCCGGCCGTCCGCCAGTTCACCGCCGCCGAGGTCCTGGAGCGGGTCGAGGAGTACGGCGACCTGCTGGCCCCGCTCCTCGACGGTGGCCCGGAACTGCCCGACTGAGATCGGCCCTTCAGGACGTCCGCTGGTGGCAGGTCAACAACGGCAGTTCAGTTTCCGTGCGGCGGCTCGGGCTGTCTGCGGATCAGCGCGCCGAGCTCGTCGAACAACCGGTCCTGGGCGGCCGCCTCTGCCGATTCCGGGTCGGTGTTCTGGATGAAGCCGTGCTCCAGGCCGGCCTCCTGCCAGTGCACCACCCGTGCGCCGGCCTGCGCCAACCGGTGGGCGTAGGCATCGCCCTCATCCCGCAGCGCGTCGTGCTCGGCGGTCACGATGAGCGCATCGGGCAGGCCGTGCAGGTCTGCTGCCAGCAAGGGGCTGGCGGGCGCGCGATCGACAGGTTCGGGCGTCCACTGCGTGACTGCCCAGGCGAGGAAGTCGGCATCCAGCGCGTGACCGTTGCCCTTCTCCACGATGCTGGCCTGCGACAACGTCAGGTCGGTGTTGGGGGCAGATCAGGACCTGAAGGGCGGGCAGGGGATCGCCCGCGTCGCGCAGCCGCAGGCAGGCCATGGTCGCCAGGTAGCCGCCGGCACTGTCCCCGGCAACCGCTGCCGGGCGCGCCCAGCGGAGCACCGACACCACGTCCTCGATGGCCGCAGGGTAGGGATGCTCCGGCGCGCGCCGGTAGTCGACGGCCAACACCTCGACGTCGCAGGCGTCTGCGATGCGGCGACAGGTTCGGTCATGGGTGTCCAGGTCACCCAGGACGAAGGCGCCACCGTGGGCAAAGACAACCAGCGGCCGCGCCCGCTGGGAGGGCCGGTAGTGGCGCAGAACGATCCCGTTCGGTCCACGGAGGTCTTCGACCTTGGTCAACGCGGGCCCTTGGGGACGGTTTGCGGCTCGCCGCCGCGAATCTGCGCGGAGTTTCGACACGTCGGGACGGATCATGGAGCATCTCGCTTCTGCCACGGGCCCATCCCGAAGAGAGTGCGGATGAACATGGGGGCCGGGATGCGGTCAACGATAACGAGGGCTTCGACCGGCCGTTCGCCGCGTGCTCGTGACAACCTTCTTCGGGCCCGCCGCGTGGTAGGGGCGTGACCGACCAACAGAAACCGCTGTCCGCGACGGACCGGTCCTACGTCGCGTTCGTCGAGGTGGCGTGGGAGCGACACATCCGGCTGGCCATGCTGCTCTGCGGCGACCGGTGGCGGGCCGAGGAGTTGCTCCAGGACACCCTGGTCCGGGTCTACGAGCGGTGGCGGCGGCTGTCCCGGCTCGACGACCCGCACGCCTACCTACGCCGGGCGCTGGTCAACAACCACACCTCGATCTGGCGGCGACGCCGGCGCGAGAGCCTCGTCGCGGACGTTCCCGACCGGGCCGCGCCGGGCGACGGCGGCGACCCCGACGCCGACGTCCTGCGCCGGGCACTGCTGGCACTGCCGGCGAAGCAACGCGCGGTCGTGGTGCTGCGCCACTACGAGGACCTGAGCGAGCGCGAGGTCGCCCAGGTGCTGGGTTGCTCGCTGGGCACCGTCAAGAGCCAGAACGCCCGGGCGCTGGGCACGTTGCGACACCTCCTGAACAGATCCTTCGACTCGGTGAGCAGGTGACAGTCATGAACGACATCGACGACCGTCTGGTACGCGGACTACACGACCTGGTGGACGGCGAACCGGAATCCGCCCCGGACGTGCCGGCGCTGCTCGAACGCGGCCGGCGGGGGCGCCGCCGCCGGGCCACCGCCCTGGCCGGTACGACCTGCGCGCTGCTGGCGTTGGGCGTCGGCACCGCCATCACCGTGACGACGAACGCCGTACCCGCGCGTCCCGGCGTCACCGCCCAGGCCGCGCGTCCGGAGCAGGTCTCGCCGGCGCTGCGCCTGGTCTCGGCGGCCACCGCCAGCGAGAACATCAGCTACCGGATGCGCCTCACCAACTCGGGTCCGGGCGGGCTGACGTACGAGGGCGCGTTCGACCCGAGGACCGCCACCGGGTACGTCCGGGTGCCGCACGACGACTCGATCCAGGTCGAACTGCTGATCGACGGCACCCGCTACGAGGGCGCCGAACGGCCGCAGGGCGAGCTGCCGCCCGACAAGGGCCCAGGCGAGACGTACGGCCGCTACGGGCAGTACCCCGGTAGGTACGACCGCCTCTCGCTGCAGGGCGACGGGAACGCCGTGCTGGGCGCCGCCGCACCCGACCCGGCCGCCCTGTTCGCGGCGCTGAAGAGCGCGAACGCGACGGTCACCGAGAACCCGGACGGCTCGCTGCACTTTACGTACACCACAGCGGACCGGGACGGGTCGACCAGCACGGCCGGGGACGTCACGCTGGACCGCGACAGCCGGATCGCGACGGTGGCGCTCACCACCACCTGGCAGTCGACGGCGAAGGGCCGTCTCGACCGGGGAACGATCACCTCGACGCTCGAGCTGTTCGACTACGGCGTCGAGGTGACGGTCGAACGCCCGACCGACATCGTCATGATCGGCAAGTAGGACCGCGCCGCCCGGCGCCCGCCTGATCGAGGGGCGCCGGGCGGTCGGCGCGGCAGCGTCAGATCGTGCCGCCAGCTGGTACCAGCGACTGGGCCAGCCTGGCGTAGCTGTCGCCTCCGTGGCCCGCCGCGATGGCCCGTTCGATGATCGATTGCACGGCTTGTAGCGGCGTGGGGTCCACACCGCGGGCGGCCGCGGCGTCCCGGACGTGGCCGACCGCCGAGCCGGCCGACGCGATGGTGGATATGTCGGCGGCGAAGGCCCCGGATGTGAGTTGGTCGGCGAACCGGTCGGCCATGTCGGGCAACAGGCCACCGATTCCTCGGGCGAAGCGGGCGAACGCGGTCGGGGCGATGCCCTCGGTGATGGCCAGGGCGAAGGCGTGCGCGAGCCCGCCGACGGACATGGTGAACAGGTCGAGCAGCGCCATCTCGTACGCTGCTGCCGTGCCGGCGTCCGCGCCGAGGTAGGCGCTGGATCCACCGAAGCTCTCCAGCCAGGGAAGGCTCTCGTCGAAGAGGGTTCGCGGACCGCTGTAGAGAATCGTCGCGGCTGGTGTCCCGATGGTGGGCGCGGGCGTCAGGATGGCCCCGTCGAGGTATCTGACGCCCTGCTGCGCTGCCCAGCCCGCCATGTCCCGTGCCTCGGCTGCGTGCCCGCTGCTGAGATTGACGAATGTTCCTCTCGGTGGGCGTTCGAGCCCCGACAGCACGGCGCGGACCGCGTCGTAGTTGATGACGCAGGCGATGACGACCGATGCCCGCTGCGCCGCGTCGGCCACCGTCGGAGCGAGCATCGCCCCTTGGGCCACCAAGGCGGTCGCCTTGGCGGGGGAGCGGTTCCAGAGCACGGTGGGGTGGCCGGCGGCGAGCGAGGCGGCGGCCAGCGCCCGGCCCATCGGGCCGAGCCCCAGGACGGCGACGGCGGCGGGCTGATCGTCCAGGTTGGAGTGAGGCACAGCGACGACGCTAAACCTTCACGTTGACGTGAAGGTCAAGCCCTGATCTGCTGTCGGGGTGCGGATCAGCGAACTGGCGCGGGAGGCGGGCACGACCCCCCGAGCCCTGCGTTACTACGAGGAGCAGGGCCTCTTGCGACCGGCCCGTTCCGCGAGCGGTTACCGCCATTACGACTCCCAGGCGCTGCGGGCGGTGCGGCACATCCAACTGTTGTTGTCCGCCGGCTTGAACACCGCGGCGATCGCCGAGATCCTTCCCTGCATCCCCGACGACGTGACCGTGCTGGCCCCCACCTGCCCGGAGCTCCTCGACGCGCTGGCGGTGGAGCGCGCCCGCATCACGGCGTCCATGGATCGACTCGCCGCCGCTCGCGACGTCCTGGATCGGCTCATCCAGGCCGGCCCTGCTGCCGGTCGCCGGTCCTGACCACCGTCCCTGCTGTTCCGGCTCGCCACAGCCGTTCCGACGTCAACGTGCGGCGGCGTGAACAGCGGGCGAATCGCCGCGTAGCCGCCACCACGCGCCGCAGACCAGGGCCACGGTGACGACGGTGACCGCGACGTCGCCGGCCAGGGCCGCCGCCGGGCTCGCCGGGGAGTAGGGCGGCACCAGGTACGCGAACGCGGCGGCGCTGACCACGTTCGCCGAGGCGGCGGCGAGTACGTGGCGCTGCGACCAGCGCGCGCCCCTCGACCAGTACGCGACGACTGCTCCCACGGTGGCGGTGAGTGCCAGCGCGACGGCCACCCCCGGCCAGCCGGGTGTCGGGTCGGTGAAGAGGTGGGCGAGGACGACCAGCAGGCCGACCCAGAGCGGGTGCGGCACCCGCCGGGCGCGGCGCGGGCGGGTACGACGCCAGCGGGGCAGCAGGGCCGCCGCGACCAGGACGAGGACGACCGCCGTCGCGAAGAACAGCTGCAACGGGCTGGCCAGGAAGTTCTTGCGACCCTCGGGCGACGTGAAGACCAGCAGGCTGCCGAGCAGGTAGAGCACTCCGACCACCGCCAGCCCGGGTCGCCCGAGCCAGGGCCGATGCCGCCGCTTCGCGCCGAGGAACGACTCCACGAACACGATCGGCGCGCAGATCGTCAGCAGGATGTGGTTGCCCACGTAGTCGTACGCCTGCCGGAGGCTGAACCCCAGCCCCGGCACCAGTGACGCCTCGGCGGCGGCGCGGGTGTCGGCGTACTGGGTGTCGTCGAGGTAGCCGGGGTTGAACAGCGACTGGTCCACCAGACCGGCCTGCAGGACCCCGAACGCGGCGGCGAGCAGCACGATCGTCGGCCATCCCGCGCCGAGGCGTCGGGCGGTCTCCCGGATCAGGATCGCCGCTCCGCCGTACATCGGGCCCAGGCTGATGATCACCGGGAGGACGTCGTCGATGGCGAACCCGCCCCACGAGCATTCGGCCGCCCACGGCGCGAGCAGCAGCAACGCCACCACCGGCACGAGCCGGCGGCGCAACGGGAGACGGTCGGCGGGGTCGGGTTCAGGCGGCACGGGTGCTCCTCGGCGGCTCGGCGGTCGTCGTCGGTTACCGTGCGCGAGCCATCCGGCCAGCCGCTACGGCCATCGGCCGACGGAGACGGTGACCAAAGTCGTTGCGTAGGGTGGTGCGGACGTCGTCACCACCGGGAGCACGCGGATGCAGCCACACGCCACGGCCGACCTGACGGTCCCGCCCACGGTCACCGAGAGCCCGCTACTCAGCTACCGCGACGAGGCGACCGGTGAGCGCGTCGACCTCACCGCCCAGCAGGTCGGCGCCTGGTCCGCGCGCAGCGCGAGCCTGCTGCGGGACGGCTGCGGGCTCATCCCCGGCAGCCGCGTAGCGGTGCTACTGCCGCCGCACTGGCGTACCGCCGTGGTGTTGTTGGGCGCGTGGGCGTGCGGCCTGGCGGTGTCGTTCCGGCCGCGCGCCACGGCGGGCCTGCCGGTGCTGGAGCCGGGCGGCGACCGGCCGTTCGACGCGGCCTTCGTGACTCCGGAGCGCCAGGACGACTGGTTGGAGGACGTCCCGGACGCGCCGCACCGCTACCTGGTCGGCACCGGGCCGGGCCGGCTCGCCGACGTGCCGCTGGGCTGGTTGGACTGGTCCGCCGAGGTGCTTCGCCACCCGGACGTGACGCCCGACCACACCGCCCTCCGCCCGACGGACCCGGCGAGCGCGGACGGCACGACCTACGGACAGTGGGGTGCGCTCGCCCGGGAGGTCGCCGGGATGCTCGACCTGCGCGCCGGCGACCGACTGCTGGTCGACGCGGCCGAGCACGAGCAGCCGTTGAAGTGGCTGCTCGCGCCGCTGTCGGCCGGCGCGTCGGTGGTCATCAGCGCCAACCTCGACCCCGCCCGAAGGGACGCGGTCGTCGCCGCCGAACAGGTCACCCGAATCCTCTGACCGGCCCTCAAATCTGCGTTCTCGCCTGTTCGATCTGCCGCACGATGACGTGGGCGCCGTGGGCCTGTGCGATGGCGTTCGCCTCGTCGAGGGTCGCGAGCGCGTCCGCGTGGCGGTCCTGGGCGGCGGCGACGTAGGCCAGCCCGACCATGTTGGCGGCCACGCCCGGCAGCGCTCCGATCTCTCGGCGCAGCCGTGTCGACTCCTCCAGCCGCTCGCGCGCTTCATCCAGCCGACCGGCCACGTGCGCCGCGATGCCCAGGTGACGCAGCGCCTCGGCCTCGGTTGACCTGTCGCCGACCTGCGCCGCCAGTTGGCGGGACCTCTTCAGGTGCGGGACGGCGGTTTCGTTGTCGCCCCGGATGACCTGGTGCAGGCAGCCGATCCAGAACAGCGCCTCGGCCTGGCCGCGGGTGTCTGCGAGGGCCTGGTACAGCTCGCTCGCACGCTCGAACAACGGCAGATCCGCCGGGTCCTCGACGGGCGACGTGTCGCCCCGGGCGCGTTCGTCGAGATACCGCGCGTGCAGGATCCGCCCACGCGCCAGCGCGGCGTCGGCCTCCACCGCGTCCAGGTCCCGCTCGGCGTCAGCCAGTATGCGGGCCCCGCCGCCGTACACAGCCTGTTCGTAGAGTTTCCGGGCCCGTCCGATGCGATCTTCGGCGTTCATTCGCCGCCCCCGTCCTGGCATCGCCACTAAGTGCCGGATCAGCAGCCTAATGGTCCACAACCGCGCGGAGCGACCCCAATCAGCGCTGCCCGATCCGGTTCCGTTACATCGGTATATGCCCTGCTCAGAGGGTCTTTTGTGGATGTTGTCGACGTGTTCTCATACCGAAGCGACGGCATCGTCGAACCCGCACCGCTCCCTCACCGAAAGGTGCACCGATGCAGAGCAGATCCCCCTTCCGACTGGCGGTTCTCACCGCCACCGCCGCCACGTTGCTGGCGTCCGGCGGCGCGTCCGGGGCGCTGGCCACCGCCGCCCCCGTGACCGCGTCCCCGGGCGTCGCCGCGTGCGCCGGCGAGCAGAGCGCCGCCCGGGTCACCACGGGCGCGACGGCCCAGGAGCCGGCGCTGTACTCGAAGAACGAGGCCAACGCCTACGGCGTGATCAAGGACGCGCCGCGCCTGCCCAACGGCAGCGTCACCGTGCCGACGGTCTTCCACATGGTCTCCGACCACCCGTTCACCGCCGCCGAGACGGCCCGCTGGAAGACCCTCATCGCGGCACAGATGACGGTCCTCAACGACTCGTACGCGGGCCGCACGTCGGCGGACGCCTCCGACACGCCGTTCCGGTTCTCGCTGGTCGACACGACGTGGACGGTGAACAGCGCCTGGTACACGGTCGAGCCGGGCAAGAACGAGCGCGACATGAAAAAGGCGCTCTACACCGGCGACTCGGAGACCCTCAACGTGTACGCGGCCAACATCGGCGGCGGCCTGCTCGGCTGGGCGTACTTCCCGAAGGGCTACAACAACGGCCGCGACTACATCGACGGCGTGGTGATGCTCGACGAGTCGATGCCGGGCGGCACGGCCGGCAAGTACGCCCTCGGCGACACGCTGACGCACGAGGTCGGGCACTGGCTGATGCTGGAGCACACCTTCGCGCACGGCTGCTCCGCGTCCGGCGACTTCGTCGCGGACACCCCGCGCGAGGCGGCCCCACAGTTCGACTGCCCGGTCGGCGCGGACACCTGCACCGCACCCGGGTTGGACCCCATCCACAACTTCATGGACTACACGCAGGACTCCTGCATGGACATGTTCACCGCCGGCCAGGCCGACCGGATGAGCGACGCCTGGGTGGCGTTCCGCGCCGCCTGACGCGTCCCCGCCGGGCAGCTCGACCGCGTTGATCAAGAGGTTTGCGTCACCGGAGTGCTGATCGGTGACGCAAACCTCTTGGTCAATTCCGGGAGGGCGCGTAGCGCCGGCGGTTGAGCCGGGGCGCGCGCCGCGAGCAGGGCGCGGTGTGGTCGGCGGGCAGGGCACACCGGCCGCCGCCGGGCAGTCGCTGATCGCAGAAAACCCAGTGGCGTACGCACTGCTGGTCCTCGGCCGACACGGTCACCCCGCCCGGCTCGACGCGGGCGGTGAGCCGGGCCAGCACGCGGGCGGCGGTCCGGGCGAGGATCCGAGCCCGGAACAGGTCGGGCGCGGTCACCGGCAGGTGAATCACCCAGCGCTCGGTCATCGGTGACGGTGGGACTTGTTCGGGCCTGCTGCTGCCATCGGTGGTCGTTCTTCGCGTCGGCTCGCCAGCCGGCGGATCAGGTCGCGCACGGGGGACCGCCCTTCGTCGGGTCGTGTCGAAGTGGAGGGGGCGGTCTCCGCCGGTTGCGGGCGGCGGAGACCGCCCCACCCTGCGACCGCAGCCTCGATCGGCGGTACGGCAGCAGGGCCGCGCCGGGGGAGCGCGGAGGGTGGGGTCTCGGCGGCGATGCGAGACCGGTACGAGAGGCGCCAACCGACCGCAGCAGCACCGCATCACCGACAGTGACGCTACCGATGCAGCATCACCTACGTCAAGTACTGCTCTGTCCTCTTCTACCGAAGCATCATCACCGTCAGCTATGTCACCACCTTCACCTCTTTCAGTACATGCATTGCCTGCGTCGAGGGGGTGGATCAATACTGGGTGGGCCAACCGACTGCAAGGGGCCGCATCGTGCCTATCCCGCCCACCATGGACGAGTTGTTAGACGACCTGCGCGGCAAGATCAAGGACGGGACGTATCCGCCGGGCAGCCAGTTGCCCTCGGGTCGCGCGCTTGCCGACTCCTACGACGTCTCACACTCGACGATTCAGCGGGCGGTCGCCACGTTGCGGGAGCAGGGTGTGTTGGTCGGGCGACCGGGCCGGGGCGTCTTCGTCGCGGAGTCCCGCCGGCGCTGAGCCAGCTGCGGGCTTGTCATGAGGCACAGGATTTGCAGCCTCCACGGGAGGTCTGAGGCGTTCGCCGCCTGCCGCTCGAGCTGACGAGCTTACTCAGAGCCGGTCGCCGTGCCTGCTTCAGTTTGGCTCCAAGGGATGTTTGCTGAGGTGCCAAAATCGTGGATCTGGTAAAAGTTTGCCAAAGTTGGCTGGTTTGGCGCGTCAGCAAACAGGGGTCCGTGCAAAACTTCTAGTGGTGGAGACAACTGAGGCTGAACTGCTGGAGCTCGCACGTGGCCAACTCGTCGAGCTGCTTCCGGAGCACTTCGAGCTGACTGACGCACCAATAAACGGGCCAGGCAACCCGCCGGACTCGGGGGACGCTCTATGGCAGCTGAAGGAGCAGTACAGCGGATACGCGCTCCTCCTGGTCGAGGCGAAGACGTCGTTCACACCTCGGCACGTTGAGAAGATCCACGGGCGCCTGTCGGGCGCTGTTCGCCGGGCGATGCGCGACCCAGTGATCTTGGTGGTCGCCCCCTGGCTGAGCCCGCGGTCGCGGGCCATGCTCGAAGAGCGAGGCTACTCGTACCTGGACCTCACCGGGAACGTCTGCCTGCGTGTCCAGAGACCAGCCGTGTTCATACGGCTGCAGGGGGCAGAGCGTGCTCCGCGCCCGTCTCACCGCGGCCCTGCCCGGCTGGACGGCCCGAAGGCGCGCCGCCTCGTGCGCCTGCTAGTCGACGTAAGGCCGCCGCTCAGGCTGACCGACCTGGCCCGGGTGGGCGGCCTCAACCGAGGCTACGTATCTAGTCTGCTGCAGGCGCTAGATGAACAAGCCGTCATCGAGCGGGACCGCAGAGGCGCAGTGGTCGACGTCGACTGGCCAGGGCTGTTGGCCCTCGCTGCCGAGCGCTATGACCTCCTCAAAACCAACCCCAGTTCGCTGTTCGTCTCACCTGCTGGTGCGGCTGAGTTGTTCAACCGGCTGGTGGACGATGTCGCGCCGCCAGTGGTGGTCACTGGATCCTTCGCAGCGTCTGCGATCGCCCCGATTGCTGCCGCCACCCAGCTCGTCCTTTACACCGACACCCCGAGTGATGTAAGTCAATTCGGCCGGCTGCTTCCGACTGAACGAGGCGCTGATGTCGTGTTGCTGCGCCCGGAAGACAAGGCACAGCTCGCCGGCGCGCGCCAGGTGACGGGGCGGTGCCACGTAGGTCTCAGCCAGCTGGTGCTGGACTGCCTCGGCGGCAACGGCCGACTGCCCGAGGAGGGCCAAGCTCTCATTGACTGGATGCGCGAACACGAATCGCACTGGCGGTTGCGGGATCTTCCGGAACTCGATGTGTAGGGTCGCTTTCCGTGACGTCACCGGAGTCTGCGCCGCTGTACGTGGCGGCGCGTCGCGTGCTGTTGGATGCTCTTGATGCGCTCGCCGAGCACCGCAAAGCGGTCATCCTCGCCGGCGCGCAGGCGATCTACGTACGTACCGGCAGCGCCACGCTTGACGTCAGCGTTGCGCCGTATACCACCGACGCAGATCTTGCACTTGATCCGCGGGTGTTGGGAGCCAACCCAGCCCTCACAGAGGCAATGGAGTCTGCTGGTTTCTGGCTAAGCAGTGAACCTGGAATCTGGCAGAGGTCCGTCTTCGTAGCCGGCAAACAGGTCATCGTGCCCGTGGATTTGCTAGTACCAGAGGCGCTGGCAGGCAAAGGCCGTCGCTCAGCGCAACTGCCTGCGCACGGCCCGAACGCAGCCCGCCGCACACCCGGGTTGGAAGCAGCGGTGGCAGACCACAGCGACGTAATGATCGCCAGCTTGGAGCCGGGCGCCGACGATCGAATGATGCTGGTACCGGTGGCTGGCGCCGCCGCCCTGTTCATAGCCAAGGCGCACAAGCTGTACGAACGGTTCCACGACGCAAGCGCAGGTAAGCCAGCGCGCCTAAAGGCCAAAGACGCCAGCGACGTCATCCGCCTAATGCAGGCAGAACCCGCCGAACAGGTCGGCCGCCGGCTGCGCGAGATCGCTAGTGATGAGATGGCCGGTGAAAGCGTGCGCCAAGGAGTGAACCACCTCCGCGAGCTGTTCGGGCGAGGTCGTTCCCGGGGCGTCAACTTGGCGGTGGCCGCTCTCGGCGCGGCCCTACCGGAGGCTGCTGTCCGGGCGCTCGCGCCCGCCTACCTCAGAGCGCTGCTAGGTGCCTACGATCCTCACTGACCAACGCTGCTGCAATCGAGGCGCCCCCCGCCCTGCAGTGCCCAGGTCAGAGTGGCGACAACCCACGCATCGTGGCAATAAATCTCCGGCTGAACGCATCTTGTCTCCCGTTGGCTTGAGAAGGAGGCCATGTGATGCAGACCGATCCCCATCCTGAGGTGTCCCACTACGCCTACCGCGTCACGTGGTCGGTCCAGGATCGCGAGTTCGTCGCCACCTGCGCGGAGTTCCTGTCCCTCTCGTTGGCGCCTTCCCAGATCGAGCCCCTGCAAGGGCTCCAGGACCTACTGCGTGAAGTGATCGCAGACATGGAGGAGCAGGGCGAGGCGGTGCCGCAGCCGTTCGCCGAGCGCAGCTACTCGGGCAAGTTCAACCTGCGTGTCGGCGAGAGTCTGCACCGCGAGCTGGCCATCCACGCCGCCGAGGATGGCATGAGCCTCAACCAGTACGTCCTACGGAAGCTCAGCGCCGCCTGAGGGAAGCGCAGTTGATCAACTAACTGTTCACCCCCGCTGCGCCCGCTTCTCATCAAGCTCGCCTGGCGAGTTCGCCAACGGCCGGCAGGGTCACTGAACGGCCGCGCCCACCGGCGTGCCACAGCCCTGTAGACCGGAGCGCTGGCATGCCCGCAACCGTTCGGTGGCCCCGCCGTATCGTGATCTCGGCGGCGATCGCCCTCACCCTGCTCGCCACGGCAGGTCCCGCCGACGCCCACCCGTACGGCTATCCGCAGACCGTTACCGTCGCGCCGGACGCGGTCCGCCCCGACGTGGTGCACCTGACGTGGAAGGCGGGCGGCGTCGACGAACTGACCCTGCTCGGCGTCCATCTTGGCCTGTTGCCGCAGGACCGCGTCCTGCTCGACGGCGCGGTCGACACCCGGGACGCGGACGCGACAGTCCTCGCCTCCTCCGCCTCGTTCGCGAACTACCTGACGCGGCAGATGACCGTCAGCAGCGACGGTCGGGCCTGCGCCGGCGTCGTCGGCAGGGTGGGTGACATCGCCGTCTCCGGTGTGGACGTCGACTACACCTGCTGGGGTGCCGTCGGCATCGCCCGCGTCGAGGTCCGGATGCTGACCGACCTCGACCCCGCGTACCGCACGGTCGCGACCGGGCCCAAGGGCAAACGCCAGGTGTACGGCACCGACGAGTACTCCCACGACTGGCTGCTCGGCGACGCGCCACCAATAAGCGCGGCGACTCCGGCGAGCGCGCCTGAGCACGGTCCCACCACCGCCTGGAAGGCCGCCAGAAGCGTCGGTCCGCTGTTGCTGCTCGGGGCCGTCGGGTCGTTGCTGCGACGCCAGGTACGTCGCCGACGGAACACCCGCGTTCGACCGTCGTCCTGAGACCGCCCGCCACCAGGGCGGCCCCCTCTGCCCGCCGCAGTCGGCATCACGGCGTCGGCGGTTCTTCGCACCCAACAAAGGAGATGCCCCGCCATGACGCACGACCAACGTGCGCGCCGGAAGCGAACACGCGGACTTCTGTCCGCGATGGCGCTCGTCCTCATCGCCGGACCGGCGACGACCCTGCATCCGGCGCTGGCCGGAGCGGACGCCGTGCCGGCCAGCGCCACCACGCCGCTGATCAACCTGAGCGCCGGGCAGAACGTCGAGGGCAAGGTGCCCGTCGTCGTCGAGCCGGTCAGCGAGAACGATTCCGTGACCACGCTCGCGGTCGACGGCGACAAGATCAGCGCCGAGAAGACCGCCGGCACCGCCCACTTCGCGTTCGAGATGGGCGGCAACGGCACCGAGGCCCGCTACCGCAACTACCTCACCGTCAACGGGCACACGGCCGAGGCCGACCGGGTCTACTTCCCGGACGTCCCGGGCGGGAGGGTCGGCACCCTCGACTTTCCCGGCGACTGGCTCAAGCCGGGCGCGAACACCGTCTCGGTCCACGCCGGCGCGAACTGGGTCGACACCACCACGAAGACCGCCGTCGGCTACCAGGAGCTGCCGAACGGCGAGGGTGGCCGCTGCCCCAACTACGACGACTACGCGCTGAGCAGCATCAGCCTCAGCCTCCTCGGCGTGGTCGCCGACGGCGAGCAGAACCTGTTCAGCTACAACTTCGGCGACGGCACCTGCGGCAGCTCGGCGAAGCTGCTCAACCAGGACCTCACCTTCGTCATCTCCGGCGAACCGGGCAGCACGTCCGGCCTGCGTACCGACCTCGACACCACGAAGCTCACCAACGGTACGCACACCGTCAGCGCGACGAGCCTGTCGGGCGCGAAGACGAGCGTCACGGTCGACGTCAACAACGCCCCGGCCGGCGCGGCGGTGGTCACCCCCGGTGACGGCGCCCGCGTACGCGGAACGCAGCCGGTCATCGCCGCGCTCGCGAAGTACGGCAAGGACCGCGTCGAGTCGCTCGCCATCGACGACAGGCCAGCCGAGAACGCGGAGACGCTGGCCGCCGGCACCGCCATCCTCGGCCTCGCGGTCGAGGCCGGCAATTCGATCGAGGCCCGCTACCAGAACTACGCGCTGGTCAACGGCCACCGGGTCGACCTCGGCGGCGACTACGGCGCGCTCGGCGCGGAGGCCGTGAAGCTGGCGTTCCCGAACCGGTTCCTGCACCTCGGCGACAACGTCGTACAGGTACGCACCGGCGACTACAACGGCACGCTCATCGGTGCCACGTGTGCCAACCACGACGACTTCAAGCTCACGCGGGAGGCCACCAGCCTCACGCTGAGTACGGCGGGCACGGTGACGGCCGGCACCACGTACCTCGTCTCCACCAGCGGTACGACCGTGACGAAGGCAGAGACGACCGCCGCGTCCCTGGCGCTCGGCGACGGCACCTGCGGAGCCAACAAGGACGCCGAGTTCCACTTCACCATCGCGGACGCGCCGACGACGCGCACCGTCGACACCCTGGCCGCCGGCGGCGACGCGCACCTGAAGGTGTTCGTCGGCGGCAACGGCAGCGACAACGGGTACGACAACAAGGTCCTGATCAACGGCATCCCGCTGGAGATCGGCATGTGGGAGAAGGAGGTGGCCGACTTCGCCTTCCCGAACGAGTGGCTGGTGCCGGGTGTCAACGCCCTGGAGTTCGTGGCGGGCAGCGACCACGGCAGTGCCAAGCCGGCCGGCTGCGACAACTACGACGACTTCACGCTGCGGGACTTCGAGCTGCTGCCCAGCGGCGCGAAGGCGAGCCGGCTGACCCGCTCGGTCGCGCAGACGACGGTCACCATCGGCTCGGCCACCTACCCGGCCGGCTCGCCCGTGACCACGTACCTCGGTGACGGCACCTGCGGCAGCAGCTTCAACGGCGTCCTCACCACGATGGTCCTGTTCGACGTCACCGCCCAGGACGGCTCGGCGCTGCCGGCGCTGGGCAAGCGCGCCGACGTGGACACCACGACGATCGCGGACGGCGCCCACACCATCAAGGCGGTCGTCGGCGACAAGACCTCCACGCGGCGGTTCACCACCGACAACACCGCGCCGGAGATCGCCAGCAGCGTCCCGGGGGCCGGCCAGCGGCTGACGTCGACCGTGGCGCTCGACGTCAGCGTCAAGGACGCCAGCGGCGTGGTCGGCACGCCGGCCATCACGCTCGACGGCACGGCCGTGAAGCAGGGCGATCAGATCGGTCACGGCCTGCCGGCCGGCGAGCACGTCATCGCGATGACGGCGATCGACGCGCTCGGCAACACCGCGACCCGCGAGGTGCGCTTCAGCAGCGCGAGCATCCCGGACGTCCCGACCGAGCTGAACGCCACGGTCAAGAACACCGACCCGCTCTCGGCGGAGTTGTCCGCCCGGATTCCCGGCACCGAGGGCGTCGGGCTGACCGCGACCTTCACCAAGGCCGACGTCGTCCTGCCGACCAAGGGCTACCAGGGCGAGGCGACCGACGTGCCGACCACGCTCGACGTCCAGCACGACAAGAGCGTGGACGTCACCTCGCTGCGTCCGCTCGACGGTTCGACCATCGACAGCCCGTCCAGCCGTGGGGTGGTCTTCCAGCGGTACGACCTGTCGCTGGGCGCCACCAAGCAGGAGCCGACGCTGCGCTGGTCGGGCAGCATCGACCCGGCGCGGATCGTGGCGCTGCGGGCCTGGAACCCGGCCACCGGGAAGTGGGTCGTGCTCACCAGTTCCCGTGGGCGGGCCGGGCAGGACACCGTCCTGACCACGTCGGTCGAGGCCGGCTACCGCGACGGCGGCGTCGTGCACGTGCTGGTCACCGGCGAGGACCCGTTCGCCGACGACCTATCGCCGCGCGACGCGACGGCGCAGAACGACAAGGACCGCTTCGAGGACCCCGCGTCGTACGACTTCTCGTTGGCGCACTTCACCGACACCCAGTACGTCACCGAGGGCGCGGCCGGCGGCACGTACGACGACTTCGACGGCAACGCCGAGCCCTCGGACGTCGAGACCGCCGAGGAGCAGGCGATCTGGTCGGCCGCGTACCGCGACCAGATGCAGTGGATCGCCGACAACGCGGACAGCCGCAAGATCGCGTACGCGGCACACACCGGTGACGTCATCGAGAACGACTACTACGACCCGCTGGCGAAGAACCCGGACGGCTCGCTGAAGCGGCCCGGTCTGCACGAGCAGGTCCAGAAGGAACTCGCCACAGCCTCGGGCTTCCAGAAGATCCTCGACGACAACGGTGTCGTCAACCAGGTCATCGCGGGCAACCACGACGACCAGCTGGGTGCCGAGACCGGCCCCGACTCCCGGTTCAGCCGCACCTTCAGCGCCGACCGGTACTACGGGACGGCGAAGTCCTGGCCCAAGGGCACCGAGTACCACGCCTGGGACGAGAGGACGAACGCCGACAGCTCGGTGACGCCGGGTAAGGACAACCAGAACAACTACCTGCTGTTCTCCGCCGGTGGCCTGGACTTCGTGGCGGTCGGCCTGTCGTACGGCGTCACGCCGGCCGAGGCCAAGTGGGCCGACTCGATCTTCAAGCGGTACAAGGACCGCAACGGGATCCTGCTCTCGCACGACTACCTGAAGCCGTCGGCCAACCCCGACGGTCGCGGCGCGGACTTCTCCGCCCCGGACGGCTCGCCCCTGTTCAAGCAGGTAGTCGAGACCAACCCGAACGTCTTCCTGGTCCTCGCCGGGCACGAGCACGGCGTCGGCACCAACCTGAAGTCGAAGATCGGCGTGACGGTCAGCCACGACGTCGTCGAGCTGCTGGCCGACTACCAGTTCTACACGGTCGCCGCCGCCGAGCTGTGGCCGAACCAGGTCGCCGCCGACGGCACGATCGACGTCAACGGCGACGGCAAGCCGGACCACAAGGCCACCGACCGGTTGCAGTTCGGCGCGAGCTTCCTGCGGCTGCTCCAGTTCGACGTGGACCGGGCCGAGATGCACATCGACACGTACTCGCCGTTCCTGAAGAACTTCGGGGCGACCGAGTACGACATCCGCCAGGACGGCAGCCAGCCGAAGCCGCGCTACAACGGCGCGGAGGACAACCTGACCCTGCCGGTGGACCTCACCACCCGCAAGACGTCGTTCACCACCGACTCGCTCGCCGCGTACGTGCCGGCCGGCACGATCGGCACCGACGAGGTCACCTCGAACGACGTGGCCACGACGACGTGGGACAAGCTCCTGCCGGGCACCTCGTACGGCTGGATCGTGTCGGCGAAGAGCGCCGACGGCGGCGAGGCGGTGGCCCAGCCCGCGGTGTTCACGACCGCCAAGCGGGTCCCGACGATGACCGTCACCACCACCCCGACCGCCTGGGGCACGGCGGCGACGGTGACCGTCAAGGTCGCGGCCGGCAGCACGCCGGTCACCGGCGCGGTGGAGTTGCGCGAGGGTACGACCGTTCGCGGCTCGGCCACGCTGACCAACGGCACGGCGACGTTCACCCTGCCGGTGGGGTTGGCCGGCGGCCAGCACGCGCTGACCGCGTCGTACCCGGGTGACGACCACCTCACCGCGGTCGAGGCCACCGCCACCCTGACGGTGAACCTGCCGACGCAGTGGAGTTCGTCGACGGTCTACAACGACGGCGACCGGGTGACCTACGAGGGCCGGGTCTTCCGGGCCTCCTGGTACACGAAGAACCAGAAGCCCGGCGCGGACGCCAACGGCGCGTGGCAGGACATCGCCATGACCGAGGACGGCACCGCGATCTGGACCGCGTCGCGGATCTTCAACTCGGGCGACTTCGCCATGTACGACGGTAGGAAGTGGCGGGCCCAGTGGTACACCCGCAACCAGAAGCCGGGTGACCGCAACGGGTCCTGGGAGGAGATCGCCCCGACGCCGCCGGACAACAGCCCGGCCGCCTGGACGCTGACCAAGGTGTACACGGCCGGCGACCGGGTGTCCTTCAAGGGCCACGTCTACGAGGCGAAGTGGTGGACGCGCGGCCAGGAGCCGGGCGACACGAACGGCCCCTGGAAGCTGATCAAGTAGGCAGGGTTCGCGTGAACGCCGGCCCGGGACCGATGCTGGTCCCGGGCCGGCGTACGCGTTGATCGACTCGCGTTCCTGGAAGCCGGGACGTCCCGAGCGCTCCGACACCCCGCCTTCCTGGAACACGAGTTGACCAATGCGTCACCCGTCCGGTGGAGGCCACCGGTTCCACCCGCTCTCACGTTTGCCCTGCTCCTACGCCTCGCCGGAGGCGGGCGCGGGCGAGGCGTCGGCCACTTTCGACACCGGCGGAGGGCAGATGGCGTCGAGGCGTACACCTCGGGTTGTGGTTGCGGCGGTGGCCGGCGCGCTGTTCGCCCTCGGCGTGGTCGCGCCCGGCCCGGCCGCCGCGCCGCCGCCTCGCGCGGCCCGGGCGGACGGCGATGTGGTCCCGGTGCCGCGCGAGCCGCGCCCACCGCTGCTCCCGGCGGACTTCCGGGGCACCGGCCGGTACGTCGTGCGCGACCTCGGCATCGACGTGCCGTTCACCTGGCAGGGCCGGGACGGCAACAGCCAGATGATCGCCGGTGGCCCCGAGCACCCCATCTGGTTCACGAACCTGATCTACGAGAACACGCTCTACACGCTCACCTACAAGTGGCCGAACATCCCGCTGTTCCCGCCGCGCGCGTGCAGCAAGGTGCCAGGGTTCTTCAACCGGCAGATCTTCAACGACAAGCTGAAGACGTCCCGCTATGTCGGCCCGGAGATCCTGCAGGGGGACAAGGACCGGAAGGTGGACCACTGGCGGGTGGGAGTGGTCGGCGGCTCGACCGTGCCGGGGGAGTTCTTCCGGTTCCCGCTCGCGCTCGGCGATATCTACGTCGACCAGCGCGACCCGAGCCGGTGGTGGCAGGTGCTCCAGTTCGGCCTCCAGAATCTCTTCGACCCCGAGCTGGACGAGTGGTTCACGTTGGACACCTTCGACCACCACCCCGGCGAGGTAACCCTCCCCGACCGCTGCCCACCGCCCACCCCCTGACGTCTGCCCCCGGTGATCAAGAGGTTCGCGTCATGGATCGGGCAAAATCTGACGGAAACCTCTTGATCAACAGGGCAAAGCCCCGGGCGCGGCAGGCCGGGTTACAGGGCGAAGAGGAGGGCGGCGTTCAGGAGGACGACCAGGGCCGTCGCGAAGTGGATGCCGAACGCGACAGCCTTCGTTCCGCCGTTGCGCAGCACGATGAGGGTGTCGCCCAGGGGGACGAGCGCGACGATCAGCATGTACCACGCGACCGCGTCGGCGGTGGTGAAGGCGATCAGGGCGAGGCCGAGCAGCCCGAACGTCAGGTCCTTGAGCCCTTTGACGGTCAGGTAGGCGGAGTCGCCCGGCCGGGCCGGTACGCCGTATCCGGCGGCTGCGGCCTGCGGCGCCAGCAGGAACCGCGCGCCGATGAAGGCGACGAAGAGGCTGAGTACGACGGCGAGCCCGTAGGCGAGAGGGGTAAGCATGAGTCTGCTCCGATTCCTAGCGGTGCTAGATTTTAGAGCAATGCTAACAGAGCATCGACCGGAATGCTAGCGGTGCTAGGATTGCAGCCATGTCGACTCAGACGCGCAGGGAACGCGAGCGGGCGGAACGGGAACGCGCCATCGTCGCCGCCGCCCGGGAGTTAGCCCTGGCGGAAGGCTGGGACGCGGTGACGACCAGGCGGCTCGCCGCCGAGATCGAGTACAGCCAGCCCGTCCTCTACAGCCACTTCAAGGGCAAGGACGCCATCATGGCGGCGGTCGCCGTCGAGGGCTTCGCCGAGCTGGCTGTCGCGCTGGTCTCGGCCCGGGTCTCCGCCGCCGGCCCCCGGCAGGCCGTCGCCGACGTCGCGGCGGCGTACACCACCTTCGCCGAGCAGCGGCCCGCGATCTACGACGCGATGTTCACCCTCGCCGTCGACCTGCCGTTCGCCAGCTCGGACGTCCCGACCGACCTCGCCCGGGGTTTCGCCGAGCTGTCCGAGACCGTGCGCCCGTTCGCCGGGACCGACGACCTGGAGTCGGTCACCGAGACCTTCTGGGCCGGCCTGCACGGGCTGGTCACACTGATGCGCAGCGGCCGACTCCGCCGCGCAGACCACGACCGCCGGTTGGCCGTGCTCGTCCGCAGCTTCTCCCGATGAGTGTCGTCGCCATCGTTGAACGCGCTGACCTGCGGTTTGTCACACGCGAGCCGTGCGGATCGACGTTCCTTTCGACAGCCACCTCGGGAGGGAGCACACCGGATGCGTATCGTCGTTCTCGGCGCGAATGGGGGCACGGGTCGTCGCCTGGTACAGCAGGCGTTGGACGCCGGCCATGACGTACGGGCGGTGACCCGGCAGCCGAAGTCGTTCCCGGTCAGTGGCCCCGGCCTGGAGGTGGTAGCCGCCGATGCCACAACGGATGCCCCGGTGGGCGGCGCCGACGTGGTGCTGTCGACGTTGGGAGCGCCGTTCACCCGTCAACCGGTGACCCTCTACAGCCGCAGCACCGCCAGGGTCCTGGCCGCGATGCGCCGGGAGGGTCTGCGGCGACTCGTCGTCGTCAGTTCCAGCGCCACCGAGCCACACCACCACGCCGAGGGTGGCTTCTTCCTCAACCGGGTCATCCAGCCGCTGGTCACCGCCACGATCGGCAAGTCCACCTACGACGACATGCGTGCCATGGAGACACTGGTACGCACTAGCGACCTCGACTGGACGATAGTGCGACCGTCCGGACTGTTCGACAGCGACAGCGTCACCCGCTACAAGCTCTCCGAAAATTACTCCGACGGTGTCTTCACCAGTCGCGCGGACCTGGCGGCCTGTCTGCTGGCGCAGGCCACCGACACTGCCTGGATCGCCCGGACCGTCGCCGTCACCACCGCCGAGGGCACGCCGACGCTGTTGGCGATGCTGCGGCGGGAAGCGTTCGGGAAGTAGGCGGATGGACGACCAGCAGTGGTTCGCCGAGCAGTTCGCGCAGCATCGCCAGCGTCTGCGGGCCGTCGCCTACCGGCTGTTGGGTTCGCCGACGGAGGTCGACGACGCGCTTCAGGAGGCGTGGCTGCGCACCACGCGGGCCGATCCGGCCGCGATCACCAACCCCGCGGCGTGGCTGACCACGCTGGTCGGCCGGGTGTGCATCGACATGCTGCGGGCCCGGCAGGCGCGCCGCGAGCAGTTGAGCGCGACCTGGGAGCCGCTGGTCAGCGAGTACGGCGATCCGGAGGAAGCCAGCCTGCACACCGACGCGGTCGGTATCGCGTTGCTTGTGGTGCTGGACAGCCTTGAGCCTGCCGAGCGGCTCGCGGTGGTGCTGCACGACATGTTCGGTATGCCATTCGATCAGGTGGCCAC
The DNA here is from genome assembly GCF_049841635.1 of Micromonospora sp. DT44. Taxonomy (NCBI): domain Bacteria; kingdom Bacillati; phylum Actinomycetota; class Actinomycetes; order Micromonosporales; family Micromonosporaceae; genus Micromonospora; species Micromonospora sp. DT44. The sequence goes on from NZ_JBNCKS010000021.1 coordinate 73,680, forward strand.
CGTCGTGGGGCGTACGCCGGCGGCCACCAGGCAGTTGGCCAGTCGCGCCCGGCGGCGACTGCGCGAGCACGCCCCGCAGCCCCGGGCCGGTCTGCCCGCCCAGCGACGAGTCGTCGACGCGTTCCTGGCCGCCGCCCGCGCCGGTGACTTCGACGCCCTGCTGGCCCTGCTGGACCCCGACGTGGTGTTCCGCTCCGACCACGGACGCCGTGCGCGGCTCGCACCCGCCGTGCTCACCGGCGCGCACGCCGTGGCCGGCCGTGCCGCCGACGCCGGGCCACGATTCGCGCGCCTCTGCGCTCCGGCTCTGGTCAACGGGGTTGCCGGGGTCGTCGCCCGGGACCGGAGCGGCAAGCCCATCGCCGTCGTCGGCTTTACCGTTCGCGGCGATCGCATCGCCACCATCGACATGATTCTCGACCCGGACAAACTCCCCTCGGAGCTGCGGACGCCTCCGGTTCGTTGATCCGGCGGTATCCGAGTCGTTCGGATACCGCCAGATCGGCGACCTGAAGTCGACCAAGCGGCTGCCGACGCGGGGGGTCAGTCGAAGGACGGCAGGGACGGGCCGAGGACGTCGTCGGCGTCGACGATCGTGTACGCGTACCCCTGCTCGGCGAGGAAGCGCTGCCGGTGTGCCGCGTACTCGGTGTCGATCGTGTCCCGGGACACCACCGTGTAGAAGTGCGCCTGCCGGCCGTCGGCCTTCGGACGCAGCACCCGACCCAACCGCTGGGCCTCCTCCTGCCGTGACCCGAACGTGCCGGACACCTGGATCGCCACCGCCGCCTCGGGCAGGTCGATGGAGAAGTTGCCGACCTTCGAGATCACCAGGGTCCGCAACGAGCCGGACCGGAACGCGTCGAACAGCCGCTCCCGCTCCTTGTTCGTGGTCGAACCCTGGATGATCGGCGCATCCAGGTACTCGCCGATCTGGTGCAACTGGTCGATGTACGCGCCGATCACCAGCACCTGATCCTCGGGGTGCCGGTCGACGAGCGCCTTGACCACCGGCAGCTTCGTGCGCGCGGTCGCCGCCATCCGGTAGCGCTCCTCGGCCTCCGCTGTCGCGTACGACATGCGCTCCGCGTCGGTGAGCGTCACCCGGACCTCGACACACTCGGCCGGGGCGATCCAGCCCTGCGACTCGATGTCCTTCCACGGCGCGTCGTACCGCTTCGGCCCGATCAGGCTGAACACGTCGCCCTCGCGGCCGTCCTCGCGTACCAGAGTCGCCGTCAGGCCCAGCCGGCGGCGGGCCTGGAGGTCCGCCGTGAAGCGGAAGATCGGCGCGGGCAGCAGGTGTACCTCGTCGTAGACGACCAGGCCCCAGTCGCGGGCGCCGAACAGGTCCAGGTGGGTGAACGCGCCGCCACGCCGCGAGGTGAGCACCTGGTACGTGGCGATGGTGACCGGGCGGATCTCCTTGCGCTCGCCCGAGTACTCGCCGATCTCCTCTTCGGTCAGCGACGTACGGGCGATCAACTCGCGCTTCCACTGCCGGCCGGCCACCGTGTTGGTGACCAGGATCAGCGTCGTCGCCTTCGCCTCGGCCATCGCCGCCGCGCCAACCATGGTCTTTCCCGCGCCACAGGGCAGCACCACCACCCCCGACCCGCCGGCCCAGAACGCCTCCACCGCCTCCCGTTGGTACGACCGCAGGGTCCACGGCTTACCGCCGTCCTTGCCGGCTTCGGCCAGCTCGATCGGGTGCGCCTCACCGTCGACGTAGCCGGCCAGGTCCTCCGCCGGCCAGCCCAGCTTGAGCAGCGCCTGCTTGAGTCGGCCGCGCTCGGACGGGTGCACCCGGATGGTGTCGTCGTCGATCTTGTCGCCGAGCATCCCGGCGAGCTTCTTGCTCTTGGCCACCTCGATCAGCACCAGGCGATCGAGCGCCCGCAGCACCAGCCCGTACGCGGGATCGTTGGCGAGCTGGAGCCGGCCGTACCGGTCCATCGTCTCGGCCACGTCCACCAGCAGCGCGTGCGGCACCGGGTAGCGTGAGTACTTCAACAGCGAGTCGACGACACCCTCGGCGTCGTGCCCCGCCGCGCGGGCGTTCCACAACCCCAGCGGGGTCAGCCGGTACGTGTGCACGTGCTCCGGAGACCGCTCCAACTCGGCGAAGGGCGCGATCGCCATCCGGCAGGCCTGCGCGTCGGGGTGGTCGATCTCCAGCAGCAGCGTCTTGTCCGACTGCACGATCAGGGGTCCACCACTCACGCCAGCGTCCTCTCCTCGGTTGGCCGTCGGGACTGCGGTGGGCGCATACCCGCCGCTGGCCGACCATCCAGTGTTGCACGACGGGGAACGTCCCAAGAAAGATGCTCACCGGATGCAACCAGGACGGCACTCACGAACGTCTAGGAAAGGGACGACTGTCCAGGGGAGGTGCCATGCGGCGTGTCCGGCATACTTCCCGGCTGTTTGCCCTGGTGGTGGTCGTGCTGGTCGGCGCCGGCGCGTGCACGTTCGATCCGCAGTCCGGCGGGAGTGGTGGCGGGGGAGCCGCCCCGGTCGGCGCGGCGGAACAGGCATCGGGGGCGAGCGGCACGTCCGGGCCGGCCCAGCACGGCCGGCCCACCACACCGTCGCCCACCCCACGCCCCACCACACCACCACCGACGAAGAGCACGCCGAAGCCGAAGCCGAAGCCGACCACCGCCAGGTCGACGTCGCCGACCGCCGCCGGCTGCCCGCAGGGCCAGCACCAGCGCGCGGTGGAGACGTACCTCGCCCGGCTGGGCGGGTTCGGGGCCGTCACCGTCGACGGGCGGCAGTCCGCCGCCGACTGCGCCGCCATCAAGAAGTTCCAGCAGAGGTACGGCATTCGCCCCGTCGAGGGTCGCGCCGGACCGACCACCCTCGACGTGGCCCAGCGCCTCGCCACCACCGACACGACCCGCTGCCAGGCCGGCGCGGGCACCACGTTCTGCGTGGACCTGACCCGGCAGACCGTCTGGGCGATGCGGGGCGGCAAGGTGGTCATGGCACCGACCGTGACCCGCACCGGAATGTCCGGCTACCGCACCCCTTCCGGCACGTACACGGTCAACTTCCGCAACCCGAAGGAGTGGTCCGACCCATACGAGGTGTGGCTGCCCTACTGGCAGCACTTCACCCAGGGCATGGGCTTCCACGAGACCACCACCTACCTGCACGACAAGTCGATCGGCTCGCACGGCTGCGTCAACCTGCTGCACGCCGACACCGTCCGGATGTGGGAGCTGGGCAAGGTCGGCACCCGTGTGGTGCTGATCGGTCGCCGCCCCGGCACCTGAGCGGCACGCCCCCACTTCCGGGTTTTATCCCCTGTCACACCGGTCGCAGGAGTGTCACGCTGGGAGTCCAGGGCCGGACCGGGCGGGAGGCTGGGTATGACGGTCGACCGGGAATTGGTCACGCAGTACGAGCAGGCGCCGCCCGACGAGGTGTCCCGCGCGACGGTGTTCGCGTACGCCTTCGCGGCGGCGCTGCTCTTCGGGTGGTTCCTCTTCGGGTGGTTGGTGCTCCAACAGGGCTTCGTCGACTCGGTCGGCGAGTCGGCCGGGGCCGGCTTCGCCCTCCTGCTGCTCGTCTCGGTGGTCGGCACCGTACGACGCAGCCGCCGCTGAGCGACCACGGGAGAAACGGAGCCGCTCAGTCCGCCAGCACCGCCGCGGTGATCCGGTGCAGCGCGAAGGTGTGCAGCATCTCGGTCCGCTCGTCCTCGGCGCGCAGGTAGCCAGCCCCGATCGAGACGGGCTTCACCAGCCGTGACGCGGTCGCCCCGTGGGCGTCCACATACCCGACCCAGACCAGCGCCCGATCCCGGACCGCCTGTTGAAGCACGGCGAGCGCCTCGCTGTGCGTGTGCGCCGGCACCGGGCCGCCGCCCAGCCCCGCAGCCCCACCCCGGACCACCGCCGGGGCGCGACGGGCCGCACGCGCCGCCGCCTCGCCCCGCCGGATGTGCTCCACCACCCCGAGCAGCCGGGGCATCGGCAGCTTCGGGGTGACCAGCGGGTCCAGCGTCCTGGTGCTCACCCCTACCCGCGCCGGAGCGCGCCGGACCCGTGGCCGGATCAGCATCGTGCTGCCCGCGCCGTCCTCCTGCACCGGCGCGTACCCGGCCTCCCGCAGCGCGCTGAGCATACGGCTGACCTGGTACGGGGTGGTCAACACCGTCGGCGCCAGCCGACGCAGCGTCAGCGACTCCAGCCGCCGGTCGGCCAGCACTTCGGTGAGGAGCGCCTCGTCGTCGCTGCGCAGGTACGCCCCGGCCGAGCCGGCCCGCAGCCCGCCGTGCTTACGGGCCACGTCGTCCACCAGGTAGCTGAGCCCCTGCGGCACCGGGGTACGCGATCGGCGACGGAACAACTCGTGCAGGTCGTCGGCCGTGTAACCGGCGTCCAACGCCCGCCGGACGCTCGCCGTGGTGACCCGGTGCACACTCGCCCCGCCGGCCGACTCGAGTTCGGTCGTCGCCTCCAACTCGGCGGCGAGCGCCGGCTCGGGCGGCCCGGGTACGACCACGGTCAGGTCGGCCTGCACCAGGAAGTGGTCGACCGGGGCGGGCAGCAGCGCGTCCAACGCCCGTGCCGCACCGGACGGATCGCCACTCTCGGTGTCCGCGTGCAACCCCAGCGGGTCGCCGCCGGACTCGTCGGTCGACGTCAGCTCGCCCAGCAACAACCGTCCGTACGAGGTGAGCGCCCCCAGCCCGGTCATACCGAGCTGCGCCCCCTCGGCCAGCACCTCCCGGTGGGCGGCCTCCCGACCTCGGCTGCGCCGTGGCATCCGCCAGTCCAGCAGGGCCTGCAATTCCTCCGGGGTGGGCGCGGTCGCCGGCTCCAGGTCGGCGAGCACCCCGAGCACCGCCCGGCGGGTTGCCGGCGCACCGGCCCGCTCGGCCTCCGCGGAGAGCGCGGTGATCGGCCGGTCCCGGTCGTCACGCCGACCGACCAACCCCACCTGCCGGGTCATGGTCATCCAGGCGCGGGCCAGGTGCTCCCACCGTAGGGCCAGTGATCCGGCCCGCCACACCTCGTACCCGCCGGTCGGCAGCACCTGCTGGTCCGCCCCGTACCGACCGGTGGTCGTGCCGGGCATCTCCATCTCACCGGCGAGCCCCGCCGCGTACGCCACCTCGAGCAGCAGCGCGGTGGTCGGCTCGTCCAGGCCGGCGGTGCGGGCCAGCCGGCGCAGGTCGCGGACGCCGATGCCACCCGAGCGCAGCACCGGGGCGGGTTCGGCGGCGAGCTGTTCCAGCAGCCCTTCGGTGTGCCGGACCACCTCCATGGTCTGCCCGGCGCCGGCCGAGTCGACCATCTTGGGCTCGCGGGGAGCGGCAGCCACCGACGGCGGGCTGGTCTGCAACGGCCCGAGCGGACCGCTGTCGCGCCGCAGCAGGAGGCCGATTTCACGGGGCAGCTCGACGGTGCCGCCAGCCGTCGCCGAGCCGGCCGAGATGGTCACCAGCAGCCGGTTGTCGACCAGCCAGCGCACCGGTGAGCCGGTTGGCGCGCCGCCGTTGGTCGGGTCGGCGAGGACGTCGTCCTGCGCGCCGATCGCCGGTGCCTGCAGCGCGCCCGGGGGCACGCTACCGACCGGCGGTCCGGCCGCCAGCCGGTCCAGGATCGCCCGGGCCGACGGGGGCGCCGCGAGCAGCGTCCGGCGCAGTTTCGCCGGGTCCGCGCAGAGAGCGGCCGCGCGAACGTCCAGGTCCGCGGCGGGTCGACCAAGTCCAGCGGGGTACGGGGAGACCTCGTCGACGGCGGCCGCCACGTGCAGGGCGTGCTCGGGGCCGTACAGCAGGAACAGCGCCCGCAGCCGGCTCACGGCGGCCCGGACCGCCGTCGGCGCCGGTGGGTGCGGCCCGGCGGTCGCCATGGCGAGGATCGTGTCGGTGGCGGTCGTGCCCTCGTCCGGGTGCCGGGTGAGCCGGCCGGCGTCCAGGATCAGCAGGGTGAACTGGTCCAGCCCGTCCAGCGCGCGGGCCACCGAGACCCGGGACTGGGCGCGGATGGCCAGAGCGGAGATGTCGGCCGGCACGGGCACGACGAGGTCTGGCCGCAGTTGCAGGAGTGCGGCCAGTGACTCGTCGGGCAGCGACCGCAGATGGTCGGCGAGTGAGGTGGTCATCGTCTTTCCACGCTAGCCCGGGGTGGGCCGGTCGCGCCCCTCGGACGTATGGCCGGCTGTGCGTCGGCGAGTAGGTTTCTCGACATGTCTGCACTGACCGTCGGATTCGACCTCGACATGACCCTGGTGGACTCCCGTCCCGGCATCGCCGCGGCCTACCGGGCGCTGACCGCGAGAACGGGCGTTCCGGTGGACGCCGACCTGGCGGTGTCCCGCCTGGGCCCGCCGCTGCGCACCGAGATCGCCCACTGGTTCCCGCCGGAGCAGGTCGAATCGGCCGTCCTGTTGTATCGCGAGCTGTACCCGGCGTACGCGATCACCCCGACGGTCCCGATGCCCGGAGCGCGGGAGGCCATCGACACGATCCGTGCCCGGGGCGGAAGGGTGCTCGTCGTCACCTCCAAGATCGCCCGGTTGGCCCGGCTGCACCTGGACCATCTCGGCCTGGTGGTGGACGAGCTCGCCGGTGACCTGTTCGCCGAGCAGAAGGCGACCGCCCTGCGGGAGCACGGCGCGACCCACTACGTGGGCGATCACGTGGCGGACATGGTGGCGGCGGGGGTCGCCGGGGTGCCCGGAATCGCCGTGGCGACGGGCCCGTGCTCCCCGGATGAGCTGCGTGCGGCGGGGGCGAGCGTCGTGCTGGACGATCTCACCGGATTCCCAGCGGCGCTCGACGGCATGATCCAGCTAGCCTTGGAGCAGTAGCGGCTCAAGTGAAGCAGGGGTTTTCAGGTGCCTACGGGTCGAGTGAAGTGGTACGACACGGCCAAGGGATACGGCTTCGTCACCAGCGACGAGGGCGGTGACGTGTTCCTGCCCAAGGGCGCGTTGCCGGCGGGCGTCACCGACCTAAAGGGTGGTCAGCGGGTCGACTTCAGCGTGGTGGACAGCCGCCGTGGCGCCCAGGCCATGGGCGTGAAACTGCTGGACGCGCCGCCGTCGATGGCGGAGCTGCGGCGCCGGCCGGCCGAGGAGCTGCACGGCCTCGTCGAAGACATGATCAAGGTGCTGGAGGCGAAGGTCCAGCCGGACCTGCGTCGGGGCCGGTACCCGGACAAGAAGACCGCTCAGAAGATCGCTCAGCTGGTCCACGCGGTCGCGCGCGAGCTGGAGGTCTGAGGCACCAGCCCGGCGGTGGCGGCGCGGTCGAGGAGCGCCGTCACCGCGGCGAAGCCGGCCTCACCCAGGTCGGCCGTGAACTCGTTGACGTAGAGGCCGATGTGCCGGTCCACCACGTCGAGTTCCATCTCCTGGGCGTGCGCGAGGACGTACTCCCGGCTGACCGTCGGGTCCGCCCAGGCCTGCCGGACGGACTCGCGGATCCAGCCGGCGGCGGCCTCCGGGTCGACCGCGCCGCGACGGGCCAGGATCGCGCCGAGGGGAATGGGCAGGCCCGTGTCGGCCTCCCACCACTCGCCGAGGTCGACGAGCGCGGTCAGGCCGTGCCGGTGGTAGGTGAAGCGGGCCTCGTGGATGACCAGGCCCGCGTCGTAGCGGCCGGCCGCGACGCCCGGCATGATCTCGTGGAACGGAACCACCTCGATCCGGGCCGGCGGCCGTCCGGCCGACCAGAGCCGGAACAGCAGGTACGCGGTGGTCCGGTCGCCCGGCACGGCCACCGTGGCACCGGTCAGGTCGGTGCGGTCGCCCCGGGTGAGCACCAGCGGCCCGCACCCGCGACCGAGCGCGCCACCGCAGGGCAGCAGGTGGTAGTCGTCGAGCAGCCACGGCAGCGCCGCGTAGCTCACCTTCACCAGGTCGAACGCGCCCCGCTCGGCCGCCGTGTTGGTGACGTCGACGTCGGCGTACGTCACCTCGACCGGCGGTGCGCCAGGCACCCGCCCGTGCACCAGGGCGTCGAACACGAACGTGTCGTTGGGGCAGGGCGAGATCGCCAGAGAGAGCGCCACGCCCCTCACGTTAGCCCCGCCTTCACCCCGTGGTCCCTGCCCACCCTGCCCACTGTGATCCGCGACGGCTGGGCCCGACGGCTGGGCCCGACGGCTGGGCCCGACCGCTGGGCCCGCCCGCTGGGCCCGACGGCTGGGCCGACGGCTGGGCCGACGTCTGGGCGGTCGTCGGTGGGACGGTCGTCGGCTGAGTGGCCGTGGCCGTGGGCGGGGCGGCCGTCGGCGGCGTCGACGTCCACGTCGGCGGGCGGGAATGCGCCCCGGTCGACCCGGCACCTACCTCGGACATCCTTTGGAGCTGATGTCGGAAACGAATCGCTTGCGCTTTACCCGCGTCCGGGACCGGGGTGGGGTGGACCGGGGAACTGGACCGGTGTGTGTGTTGATTCCGCAGACGATTCAGCTCCAAAGGACTCGCGCAGAGGTCGTCGTCCACCACCCGAGAGGGTTTTCCACAGGGTTGTCCACAGCTTCGGCGGGGGTGTTGATAGCTCGCCGCGCAATCGGGACCATCGGCCGATGACCGATGTGAGTGATCCAGCCGGAGCCGGAGCCGGAGCCGGAGCCGGAGCCGGAGCGGACGTCGGCGTCGACGCCGACCGGAGCGGCGGATCGGCGAACCTGGGGCGCGTTCTTCGTGCCCTGCGTCGTCGAGCCGACCTGAGTCAGCGGCAGCTCGCCGCGAGATCGGGAGTACCCCAGCCGACGCTCGCGAGGATCGAGTCCGGGAGGGCGGTCGACCCCAGATTCCGGACGGTGGAGCGTCTCGTCGAGGCGGCGGGTGGACAGGTGGTCCTCGGCATACCGGCGGGGGACGTCAGCGAGCCGGCGTCGGTGCCGCACGACGATATGCGGGACGAGGCGGGACGTCGGTACCCGGCCCATCTGGACGTGTGGCCGGTGTACGAGCCCCGGGACTGGCCCGGCGCGTGGTGGGCGGAGTGGTATCGGTTGCCGCCAGAACGGTATCCACTGCCGTTGCCACCGGCCGCCTACGAGCTGAACCGGCGCTACCGCGACAACCGTCGGCGGGGCGCTGAGGTTCAACGGACAGTGCAGGTTCGCCGGATCGTCGGCGGCGATGTGCCAGCCACCTGTTGGCGGTACGTCGCGGAGCTTCCCGATCGCACCCTGGTCGGCGAACTACGGGCTCACGAGCGGAGTCCGCAGCTCGAGTACGGACAGCGGTTCCCCGGCATGCCGGAGCGGGAGGTGGCACTCGACGGCGTCCTCGTCGAGGCTCGACATCGGCGGTTGGGGCTCGGGCGACGCCTGGTCACGGCGCTGGTCACCGATATGCGAGCGGCGGGGATCGACGACGCTGTCGCCGTGGCGGAGGGCTTCGGCGTTGATCTGCTGCTCGCGTGCGGTTTCGAGATAGAGGCCCGCCGGCCGTTCGCACTCCGTCTGAGTCCCCCACGGCGGCCCGCCGGCTGACCTTGTGCGGGAAGGCGCAGCGTCGTCCGGAAAGGCGCAGCGTCGTCCGAAAAGCTCAGCCCCGGGGTCAGCCCAGCGCCGGAGCCGCCTTGGTCAGGGCGGTGAGGGCCTCGCGCAGCCGCCAGGCGTCGCGGTCGCGCGGGCCGATCGGGTTGGAGATGGTGCGCAGCTCGGCGAAGGGCACTCCGGCCTGTGCGGCGGCGACGGCTACCCCGTACCCCTCCATGGCCTCGGCCACCGCCTCCGGATGCCGCCGGCGTAGCTCCTCGGTGCCGGCGGCGGTGCCCGTGACGGTGCTGACCGTGAGCACCGGGCCGATCGTGGCCATGGGTAGGGCGGCTCGCAGCGTTGCCAGTAACGCCGGGTCCGCAGGGACGACGCTGCCGCCGCCGAGCAGCGCGGGTGGCATGCCCAGATCTTCGATACCGATGAAGCCGTCCGGTGAGTCGGCGCCCAGGTCGGCCGCGATGCTCGCGGTGCTGAGCACAGTGTCGCCGACGGCTGCGCGCCCGGGAAAGCCGCCGGCCACGCCGGCACTGATCACCGCACGGTACGGACGACCGGCCGCCTCGGCCAGGGTCAGCAGCCGCGCGGTGGCGGCACCCGCGACGGCCGGGCCCACCCCGACCGGGGCGACGGTCACGTCGGTGGCGGTCAGCCCGGCCTGTACGGCGTCCGCCTCGGCCGGCACCGCGGTCACCACCAGCAGACCGCTCACGAGAGCGAGCCGGGGGACTCGCGGCGGGTCTCGTCGTCCGCGCCCCCACCCGGGCCGCCGACCGACGAAGAGGGCCGGTAGATGTGGTAGCCCGGCGGCGCGAGCCCCGCTTCGTCCTGCCGCTGCGACGTGGCCTGAGGTGGCGCCGGCGAGGTGGGCGTGACGGTCTCGGGCGCGACGGTCTGGGGCGGGACGGTCTCGGGCGCGACGACCTCGGGCTCGTCCTCGGCCAGTTCGTCGTCACCCAGCGGCCGGCCGGCCAGCTTCTCGGTGCGTAGCCGAGCGGCGACCAGCACTCCCCGGACGGCGGCGACGATGCCCACCCCGGCGGCGACCGCGATGCCGGTCCGGCCGGCGAACGGCACCAGCCCGAGCCCGCCACCGACGACGAAGGCGAGCATGAGCACCGTCTCGGAGTGGGCGAAGGAACTGGCCCGCAGCCGCTCCGGGATGCGCTCCTGGATCGAGGCGTCCACGGCGAGCTTGGCCACTCCGCTGACCAGCGCGGTGACCAGGCAGAGCAGGGCCACCATCAGCAGCGAGAACTGGATGACGGCGAGTACCCCCACCCCCGCCACAATGATCATGCTGCTGGACTGGATGGCGGTCGGCCGGTGGATGCGCAACCGGGTGCCGACCGCGGTCGCCAGGAAGCTGCCGATGGCCAGGGCGCCGCCAATCAACCCCAGCGCCCACTCCGCGCCCAGGTCCCGCCCGAACACCCCGGTGGTCAGATCGCCCTTCTTGATGGCGAACGCGAGGAAGAGCAGCAGGAAGCCGTACACGGCACGCAGGGTCGCGGCGCCGATCAGAGTGGCGATCACCAGCCGTCCGGCGGGCCGGCCCCGGCCCAGCGGCCGGTCCTTCCGACGGCTCAGGGCGCGGAGCGCGCGGGGGACGCGCTCGGGTGGCTCCGAGTCCGCCTTCGGGGGCAGCCGCAGCGAGATCACCATGCCGATCAGGAAGATCACCGACGCGACCCGCAGCGGCCACTGCGGCCCGAACCAGAAGGCGGCCAAACCGATCGGGGCCACCAGCGCGCCCGCCACCGTGCCGTACACGCTGGCCCGGGCACCCACCTGGGAGAGGCCCAGCCCTTCCGGCAACAGCCGGGGTACCGCCGCCGAGCGGGCCACGCCGTAGGCGCGCGACAGCGCCAGCACGCCGAACGCGGCCGGATAGAGCCCGAAGCCGTGGATGTAGTCCGAGATCAGCCAGGCCAGGAACGCCCGGCCGAGCATGGTGGCGGCCAGCGCGTACCGCCGGCCGTGCCGGAAGTGGTCCAGCAGCGGCCCCACCACGGGTGCGAGCATCGCGAACGGCACCATGGTCACCAGCAGGTAGAGCGCGACCTTGCTGCGGGCCTCACCCAGGGGCACGTTGAAGAAGATCGTCCCGGCCAGGCCGATGGCGATCAGGGTGTCACCGGCGCAGGAGACGGCGTGCAGGTCGAACAGCCGGATCATGCCGACCTCGCCGCCGGCGCCCCGCGTCCGGGCCCGACCGGCCCGGCGGGTCACCCAGCGGCCGCTGCCCACCGAGCCGCGCAGGAGCAGACGGATCGCCCGAATGCCGGTGCCGACGGTCCGCCCGAGGAGGGATCGCCCGGAGTGGGAGTACGGCGGCATGTGCACCATCCTCGCCCATCCGACGCAGGTGTGTCGCATCAGTCGCGGTGAAAGGTTCCCCGGGAGTCCCTGTCACCCCCGCGGGGAGCATGGGGAACAATGGTCTGGTGACCAGGCCCGTCTCCACCCGTGCCGCCCGCCTCGACCAGGTCTGCGCCGCCGCCGTCGAGGTGGCCCGCGCCGGCATCACCGAGGTGGACGCCGACGACGTCGGCGACCACCTGCAGGTCGTGTCCGAGGGGGAACGGCTGGTCACCCACTACTTCGAATGCCGCCTCGCCGGCTACCGAGGTTGGCGGTGGGCGGTCACCGTCACCCGCGTCCCGCGCAGCCGTACGGTGACCATCTGCGAGACGGTGCTGCTGCCCGGTCCGGACGCGCTGCTCGCGCCCGGCTGGCTGCCCTGGCAGGAGCGGCTCAAGCCCGGTGACCTCGGCCCGGGTGACCTGCTGCCGACCGCTCCGGAGGATGAGCGGCTGGTCCCCGGCTACCTGCTCTCCGACGACCCGGCGGTCGAGGAGACGGCCTGGGAGCTGGGTCTCGGTCGGGCCCGGGTGCTCTCCCGGGAGGGTCGGGCCGACGCGGCGCAACGCTGGTACGACGGCGAGCACGGCCCGACGGCGGCCATCTCCACCGCGGCGCCGGCCGCCGCCCGCTGCGGCACCTGTGGCTTCTACCTTCCGTTGGCCGGGGCGATGCGGCAGGCGTTCGGCGCGTGCGGCAACTTCTACGCACCCGATGACGGCCGGGTGGTCAGCGCCGACCATGGTTGCGGCGCGCACTCCGAGACGCTGATCGAGGCCGCCGAGACCGCGGTCGAGGACCTACCAACGGTGTACGACGACAGCGCCGTGGAGGCCATGTCGGTCAGCCGTGCGCCGGGTTCGGTCGATGCGGGGGAGCCGGCGGAGCCGTACGGGCACCCCTGAGCGTGCTTCGGCGCGGGCCGGTGCGTTCAGTTCGCCCGGCGGCGGCGTCGGTTGGCGTCGTGCCGCAGCATGACGGCCAGGCCGGGGAAGCCCCACAGGAAACCGGCCAGGCAGGTCCAGAGCCAGTTCTCGTGATCGTGCTCGGTCAGCCAGCCCCGGAAGAACACCAGTAGCACCAGTCCGACGACCGCCCACGCGATCAGGCCGGCGACGGCGAACGGCACCATCGGCGGGTCCAGCGGCGCGGGACGCGGTGGCTGGTCGTTCGGCATCGGGCAAGCGTACGCGATGCACTTCCCCTGCCCGCCAGCGATCTGGGACGATGCGCGCGTCAACCGGAAGATCACCTGTGAGGTCCTCATGGCAGTAGCGCCGCCCGAGAATGACACACCTCCCAACCCCGCTCAACCGCGTAACGGCTTCGACCGGTTCTTTGAGATCTCCGCCCGCGGCTCAACGTTGAGCCGTGAGGTACGAGGTGGCCTGGCGACCTTCTTCACGATGGCGTACATCGTCGTGCTCAACCCGCTGATCCTGGGCGGCGCGGTCGACGGTGACAACAAGACTCTCCCGATTCCGGCGCTGGCCGCCGCGACGGCGCTGGTCGCCGGCCTGATGACCATCCTGATGGGTGTCGTCGGCCGGTTCCCGTTGGCGCTCGCCGCGGGTCTGGGCGTCAACGCCCTGGTGGCGTACGAGATCGCTCCCGAGATGACCTGGGCCGACGCGATGGGCCTCGTGGTGATCGAGGGTGTGATCATCGCGCTGCTGGTGCTGACCGGTCTGCGTACCGCGGTGTTCCGCTCGGTGCCCACGCAGATGAAGACGGCGATCGGCGTCGGCATCGGCCTCTTCCTGACCATCATCGGTCTGGTGGACGCCGGCTTCGTCCGGCGGCTCCCGGACGCCGCCAACACCACCGTCCCGGTCGGCCTGGGCGTCGGCGGCAAGCTGGTGAGCTGGCCACTGCTCGTCTTCGTGGTGGGCCTGCTGCTCACGCTGGTGCTCGTGGTGCGCCGGGTCCGGGGCGCGATCCTGATCGGCATCCTCGCGTCCACCGTGCTGGCGGTGATCGTGGAGGCGATCGGCAACATCGGCCCGTCGTTCGTCGACGGCAAGCCCAATCCGAAGGGTTGGGCGCTGAACGTGCCGGAGCTGCCCAAGACGGTTGTCGACGTGCCGGACCTGTCGCTGCTCGGCAAGTTCAACGTGCTCGACTCGTGGGGTCGGGCCGGCTGGGTCGTCGTGCTGATGTTCATCTTCACGCTGCTCATCACGGACTTCTTCGACACCATGGGCACGATGGTCGCCGTGGGCCAGGAGGGTGGCCTGCTGGACGAGAAGGGCACCCCGCCGAGGGCCAAGGAGATCCTGCTGGTCGACTCGATCGCGGCGGCGGCCGGCGGTGCGGCCAGCACCTCCAGCAACACGTCGTACATCGAGAGCGCGGCCGGTGTCGCGGAGGGTGCCCGGACCGGTGTGGCCAACCTGGTCACCGGCGCCCTCTTCCTGCTGGCGATGTTCCTGGCGCCGCTGGTGGTGATCGTGCCGTTCGAGGCGGCCTCGACGGCGCTGGTGGTGGTCGGTTTCCTGATGATGACCGCGGTACGGACGATCGACTGGTCGGACTACGAGATCGCCATTCCCGCGTTCCTCACCATCGTGCTGATGCCGTTCACCTACTCGATCTCGAACGGGATCGGCGCTGGTCTGATCACCTTCGTGGTGGTCAAGCTGGCCCGGGGCAAGGCCCGGGAGGTCCACCCGCTGCTGTACGGGGTGGCCGCCCTCTTCGTGCTGTACTTCCTGCGCGGGCCCATCGAGTCGCTGGTGCTCTGACAGGTGTCGTCCGGGCGGGGGGTCGACTGTGATTCCCCGCCCGGAACAGCACAAACATCCCCGTGAGCCTGGTCATAACAGATGTCGTTAGCCAGGCTCATTAGTTAAGCTAACTAACGTGACGGAGCGGACGGTGACGGCGGAACGCGTGCCACCGGCGCAACTGGCTCCCCAGTTGCGAGATGCGATCACCCGACTCAACCGGCGGGTCCGACGGGCCCGGCCGGTCGGCGACCTCACGGTCACCCAGGTCTCCGCGCTCACCAGCCTGCGGCTGGCGGGCGGGATGACGCCACGGGAACTGGCCGAGATCGAACGGGTGCAGCCACCGACGATGACCAAGATCGTCGCGAAGTTGGAGGACCGTGGCCTCGTGCGGCGGACCCCCCATCCGACCGACGGCCGACAGGTCATCCTCGCGGCGACCGAAGGAGGGCAGGCCGTGCTCGACCAGTTCGAGCGGGCCCGCGACGAATGGCTGGCCCACCGGCTGGCCGCGCTCGACGAGGACCAACGGGAGACCCTGCACAGGGCCGCCGAGATTCTCCAGCAGCTCGCTCGCGCCTGAGCCTGAGCCCGCGCCCGCGCCACCGGGCCGTGCCGTCACCTGACGATGACGCGTACGTCCTTGAGGAGGCGCACCGAGAGTGCAGGCCAAGCTGAGCACGATGTTCCAGTCCCTACAGGTTCGCAACTACCGCCTTTTCGCATCCGGGCAGCTGATCAAACTGGTCGGCGTCTGGATGATGTTCATCGCCCAGGACTGGCTCGTTCTCGACCTTTCCGACAACTCCGCCACCGCGCTCGGCGTGGTCACCGCCTGTCAGTTCACGCCGGTGCTGTTGCTCACGCTCCTGTCCGGCCGCCTCGCCGACCGGTACGACAAGCGGGTCCTGCTGTTCGCCGCCAACGCCTTCTGGACGGTGCTGGCGCTCGTCATGGCCCTGCTGGTCCTCACCGACCTGGTGCAGCTGTGGCACGTCTTCGCGTTCGCCGCGCTGCTCGGCGTGGCCAACGCCGTGGAGACCCCGGTCCGCCAGGCGTTCGTCTCCGAACTGGTCGGCACACCGTTGCTGCCGAACGCGCTGTCGCTGAACGCCGCCGTCTTCAACTCCGCCCGGATCGTCGGTCCGGCGGTCGCGGGTCTGGCGATCGCCGCCTTCGACGTGGGCCCGGTCTTCCTGTTCACCGCCGTCAGCTCCATCGCGCCGCTGGTGAACGTCGTCCGGATGCGGACCGCCGACCTGCACCGCGACGCGCTCCTACCGCGCGACGAGCGGGCGTCCGCGAAGGTCGTCGACGGGCTGCGGTACGTGTGGCGGCGGCCGGACCTGCTGCTGCCGATGGCGGTGATGTCGGTGATCGGCATGTCGCTGTTCAACTTCCAGCTCACCCTGGCCGCGCTGGCGAAGACGGTCTTCCACACCGGCGCCGCCTCGTTCGGACTGTTCAGCACCGCCCTTGCCGTGGGCGCGCTGGGCGGCGCGCTGAGCGGCACCGGCCGGCGCAGCCGCCCGTCGGTGTGGCTGGTGCTCGGCGCCGCGGTCGGCTGTGCCAGCTTCGGCACCCTGGTCGGGTTCGCGTCGACGTACTGGCTGGTCGTCGCGCTGCTGGTGCCCACCGGCTTCTTCATGGTCTTCTTCGCCCAGGCCGCCAACCAGCGCGTCCAGCTCGGCGTGGACGCCGCGTTCCGGGGACGGGTGATGGCCCTGTGGGTGCTGGTGTTCCTGGGCACCAACCCGGTCGGCGCACCGCTGATCGGCTGGGTGGCCGAGCACTTCGGCGCCGGCGCGAGCATCTGGATGGGCGGGCTGATCTCGCTGGCCACCGCGCTGATCGCGTTGACCTGGCAACTGCGCCGATCCGGTGCGCGGCTGCGCTTCCGGGTGCTGCCCATGCCCCGCTTCTACGTCACTTCCGCCGACTGCTGAGCCACACGCTCGGGCCCCCGCCGACCGCCGGGCAGGGGCCCCCGAGCGTGGCCCCGATCGACGGATAGCGTGGATGCGGCCAAATCGCTGGCGAGGTGGCACGACGGGGCTTAGCGTCGATACGTGGGAGTCGGACGCGCGCTGATGCTGGCCCTGGCGTTCCTCGCCATGGCCAGCATTCCGGCGGTGTTCGCCCTGCTCTTCTGCTACGACGAGATTCTCGACCGGGCGGTCTGCGGCTGGGCCGAGTGGCGGGAGGGCCGGCGGGAGCGACGCACCATCGCCCGCCTCGACCGGGCCATCGAAGCCGACGCGCTGACCCGGGACATCGACCTCAGCGAGTTCGACCGCACCGACCGTCGTCCCCTGGAACAGCTCGCGGCCGACCTGCGCCGACTCGGCGGTCAGCGACTCGGCGGCATCGGCCGGCCGATGGTCTGGCACGGCGCGGTGGTCCAGGCGTACGACGACCGGCTCCGGCTGGCCTGCCGCGCCCTCGGGATCACCGAGCACCTGGCCGAGCTGACCGGCGTCGACCAGGAGATCGAGCGGGTACGCGTGGAGGGCGTGCTGCACGCCGCCGGGTTGACCCTGCCGGCCGCCCGAGCCGGGCACCGGCAACGCCACCGTTGACGGGCCCCCGAATGCGGCTGTTCGTCGCCGTCAACCCGCCCGCCGAGGCGGTTGACCACCTCGGCGCGCAGGTCGCCCGGCTGCGGGTCGCGGCGGCGGCCGCTGGTGCCCGGGTGCGGCTCGCCGACCCGGCGGACCTGCACCTCACCCTGGCGTTCCTCGGTGACGTCGAGGCCGCCCGACTGGTCGACGTGGAGACTGCGCTCGGGCTCGCCGCCGACTCGTTCCACGACGGCCTCGATGCCCCGCCCCGGCTGCGTCTCAGCGGCGGTGGCGTGTTCGGCGATGGCCCGCGCACGGTGCTCTGGGTGGACGCCCAGGGCGATGTCGAGGCGCTGCACGGCCTGGCCCGGCTGGTCCGGGATCGGCTGCGGCTCGCCGGGGTGGCGTACGACGAAAAGCCCTTCCGCCCGCACCTGACCGTGGCCCGGCCCGGGGACCGGATGGATCCGGCCGCCGTCGAAGCCGACCGCGCCGCACTGGACGAGTACGCGGGCCCGGAGTGGCCGACCACGGAGTTGCTGCTGATGCGCAGCCGTCCCGGGTCGGGACGCCCGCGTTACGAGCGGCTTGCCGCTTGGCCGCTCTGATCCACCCCGGGTTCACGGAAGCCGGGGTGTCCGGCAGGCGCCGACAGCGCGACTTCCGTGAAGCCGAGTCGATCAAGCAGTGACTGTTCGACGCGGAACGTCAGGAGGACTCGCG
Organism: Micromonospora sp. DT44; assembly: GCF_049841635.1. Lineage (NCBI taxonomy): Bacteria > Bacillati > Actinomycetota > Actinomycetes > Micromonosporales > Micromonosporaceae > Micromonospora > Micromonospora sp. DT44. The sequence goes on from NZ_JBNCKS010000021.1 coordinate 91,536, forward strand.
GGCGGCCGGACCGCTGCCGAAGAGCACGTCGTCCCAGCTCGGCAGCCGCTTGCGCGGCTTGCCGTTGGCGTCGGTGGACTCGCCGCCGGCCGCCGCAGCGGCCGTGCCGGTCCGTCGGGGTCGCAGCACCGCCAGCGACGGCACGGCCGGGACCTCCTTGGGCGCGTCCGAGTCGTCGTCGAAGGCCGACCCCTGGCCGCCGCCGAGCAGCGCGGCAGCGCCGCCGCCGACCGGCCGCTGCCGGGGCGCGTCCGAACCGGCCAGAGCAGCGGGGGTACGCGGTTCGAGCCCGCGACCCGACGAGGCCCCGAGTGGACGGTCCAGCGAGGCGAGTAGGGCGTCCCGGCCGGCCCGGATCGGATCGCGGCCCGGTCGCGGGTGCTCGGACGCCGCCGGCAACCCGTGCCCACCACGACTCGGCTCACCACGCGACGGACCGGGCAGGCCGTGCCCACTCCGCTCCGGCGCCGGCTCCTGGCCGAGGATCGGCGTGGGCCGCTCGGCGCATAGGTACTGCGCCATGTCGTCGTGCGGCGTGACCACCTGCCGGGCCTTGTCCATGTCCCAGATGGCCTGCGCGGTCGCCTTGCCCGACGGCCAGGTGGCGATGATCCGCCAGGTGCCGTCGTCGCGCCGGTACGCGTCCCAGGAGATCTTCTCGGTGTCGATGCCGTGCTGGCTCAGCCGACCGTTGACCACCTCGGCGAGCGGGGTGGGCTTCTCCGCGCCCTTGAGCCGGGTGCGGCGGGCGTGCTGGGCGAGCATGGCCCGCTCCTGGAGCACCGGGCCGGCGTAGCGCAGGACCCGGTCGACCGGCACCCCGGCAATCCGGGCGACGTCCTCGGCGGACTCACCGGAACGGATGCGGGCCTGGATGTCCCGGGGGGACAGCGAGGGGATCGGGTCGACGGTGCTCGGTGCCACCGCGAGCGGCGGGGCACCTGGCTCGGGGTGCATCACACCGGCGATGCGCTCGTCGATCGGCAGGGCGAGCAGTCGCCCGACCTCGTCGGCGAGCACCAGGGCCTGGCCGTCCTCGGAGAGGGCGACGAAGCGTACTGGGCGCATAGCGTTGCCTCCGTCCCGCTTCGCTGGCCGCACGCCACGAGTCGGCCACCCAGGCGTCTCGGACCACCGTACGCGCATCTGTCTCAGGGTGGGGGAAGCGACACCCCGCATGTCGTGACTGAGCTGCGGCAATGATCACGGTGGGTGTCCGTCGAGGCGTCAACGGACACCCACCGTGACGAAGCTCAGAGGCGCTCGACCACGTAGTCGATGGAGGCGGTCAGAGCCTCGACGTCGGACGGCTCGACGGCCGGGAACAGCGCCACCCGCAACTGGTTGCGGCCGAGCTTGCGGTACGGCTCGGTGTCGACGATGCCGTTGGCGCGCAGCGCCTTGGCGATCGCGGTGGCGTCCACCCCGTCGGCGAAGTCGATGGTCGCGACCACATTGGACCGCAGCGCCGGATCGGTGACGAAGGGCGTGGCCACCGTGGACCGCTCGGCCCAGCCGTACACCGTGGCGGCGCTCTCCGCCGTGCGCTTCGCCGCCCACGCCAGGCCGCCCTGCGCGTTCATCCAGTCGGTCTGCTCGGCGGCCAGGAAGATGGTGGCCAGTGCCGGGGTGTTGTACGTCTGCTCGAGCCGCGAGTTGTCGATCGCGGTCACCAGGTCGAGGAAGGCCGGGATGTAGCGCCCGGACGCCTTGATCTCGGCGGCCCGGTCCAGCGCGGCCGGCGACATCAGGGCCAGCCAGAGGCCGCCGTCGGAGCCGAAGCACTTCTGCGGCGCGAAGTAGTAGACGTCGGTCTCGCCGACGTTGACCTCCAGGCCGCCCGCGCCGGAGGTGGCGTCGACGAGCAGCAGTGACCCCTCGTCCGCGCCGGCCACCCGGCTGATCGGCACGGCCACGCCGGTCGAGGTCTCGTTCTGCGGCGTCGCGTACACGTCCACGCCGGCCTCGGCGACCAGGGCCGGGGCGCTGCCGGCGGCGGCCTTGCGGACGGTGGGCTCGCCCAGGAACGGAGCGTCGGAGACCGACTTGGCGAACTTCGCGCCGAACTCGCCGAAGTTGGCGAACTGGGCCCGGTCACGGACCAGGCCGAAGGTGGCGACCTCCCAGAAGGCCGTGGTGCCGCCGTTGCCGATCACGACCTCGTAGCCCTCGGGCAGGGAGAAGAACTCGGCGATGCCGGAGCGCAGCCGCGCCACCTGGTCGCGGACCGTCTTCTGCCGGTGCGACGTACCCAGGTAGCTGGTCGCCACCTCGGCGAGCGCGGACACGGCCGCCGGACGGACCTTGGACGGGCCGCAGCCGAAACGGCCGTCGGCGGGCTTGATCTCGTCGGGAATCCGGATGATCGGTGCGTCAGCCACGGTTCTGAAGATCCTTCCGCAAGGGCGAGGGCGGGCCCGGCGACACTGCCGGCCCTCATCCTCGCACCTGGGGTTGGCGGCGACGGCCGGGGTCCCGACGGGGGGTCTGAGTCCTTCGCCACACCGCCACTGTCGAACGGGACGCGACGCGAAGAGGCCCCCGTGCGACGCGGAACGTCGGACGGGGGCCCCGGTGAGCAGCTCAGACGCCGTGCGGAACGGCGCCCCAGCCCTCGACGTCGGACGGCTTGCGCGTCTCCGGGCCCATGTAGCGGGCGGACGGCCGGACCAGCCGCTGAAGGCGCTTCTGCTCCAGGATGTGCGCGCTCCAACCGCCCATCCGCGCGCAGGTGAACATCGACGTGAACATGTGCGCCGGCACCTCGGCGAAGTCCAGCACGACGGCCGACCAGAACTCGACGTTGGTGGCGAGCACCCGGTCCGGGCGGCGGGCCTGGAGCTCGGCGAGGGCGGCCTTCTCCAGCGCCTCGGCGATCTCGAAGCGCGGCGCGCCCAGCTCCTTGGCGGTGCGCCGGAGCACGCGGGCGCGCGGGTCCTCGGCACGGTAGACCCGGTGGCCGAAGCCCATCAGCCGCTCGCCCCGGTCGAGGACACCCTTGACGTACCCCTCGGCGTCGCCGCTGCGCTCCACCGCCTCCAGCATGGTGAGCACGCGCGACGGCGCGCCACCGTGCAGCGGGCCGGAGAGGGCGCCGATGCCCGACGAGATGCAGGCCGCCGCGTCGGCGCCGGTGGAGGCGACGATGCGTGCGGTGAAGGTGGAGGCGTTCAGGCCGTGCTCGGCGGCCGAGATGAAGTACGCGTCGACGGCCTTGACGTGCCGCGGGTCAGGCTCGCCCCGCCAGCGCTTCATGAACCGCTCGACGATGGTCTGCGCCTTGTCGATCTCCTTCTGCGGCACGGCCGGCAGGCCGAGACCGCGAGCGGACTGGGCGACGAAGGAGAGCGCGGTCACCGACACCCGGGCCAGGTCCTCGCGGGCCTGCTCGTCGGAGATGTCCAGCAGCTGGCTGAGCCCCCAGTACGGCGCCAGCATGGCGACCGCCGACTGCACGTCGACCCGGATGTCACCGGAGTGCACCGGCACCGGGAACGGCTCCGCCGGCGGCAGGCCCGGCCCGAACCGGCCGTCGACCAGCAGCGCCCAGACATTGCCGAACGAGACCTGGCCGATCAGATCCTCGATGTCGACCCCGCGATAGCGCAGCGCGCCACCCTCGCGGTCGGGTTCGGCGATCTCGGTCTCGAAGGCGACGACGCCCTCCAGACCGGGTTTGAAGTCGGCCATGTCGCTCTCCTGGATCTGGTCGGTACGCCCGATCAGCTGATCCGGCCCGGTCGGCCGAGCGCCTTAGGCGACCCTCAGGGATGTGTTCGGAACATCTTGCCTGCTGGGTAACCGGATACGCGACCCAGTGCGACTGTGCTGCACGCGACATCTCCGGGCGCGCATTCTCCGCGCCGGTCGGTGAGACTGGGCGAAGCGGTCTGGCCAGCGCGGGAGGGTGCCGGTCAGCACGCCGAGAAGGAGTGGGGACGTGACGGGCGACACACCAGCCCCGGCCGCGATGCGTAACGAGTACGCCGCGGACCTGGGCCTGACCGAGGCTGACCTGGCCGCCGACTGGTACACCCAGTTCGACAGGTGGTTCGCCGACGCGGTGGCTCACGGGCTGCCCGAACCCAACGCCATGGTGGTGGGCACGGCCGACGCCGCCGGCCGGCCGAGTGGGCGGACCGTACTGCTCAAGGGGTACGACCCGGAGGGCTTCGTCTTCTTCACCAACCAGCTGTCCCGCAAGGGTGTCGAGGCGGCCGGCAACCCGTACGCCAGCCTGGTCTTTCCGTGGTTTCCGATGCAGCGGCAGGTGGTGGTCTCCGGGTCGATCGCGCCGGTCGAGCGGGCGGTGACCGAGTCGTACTTCGCCAGCCGGCCGCGCGGGTCGCAGGTGGGCGCGTGGGCCAGCCCGCAGTCGTCCGTGGTGCCGGACCGGGCCACGTTGGAGGAGCGCTACCGCGAGGTGGCCGAGCGGTACGACGACGAGAGCGCCATCCCGCCCCCGCCGAACTGGGGCGGCCTGCGTGTTCGGCCGGACTCGGTGGAGTTCTGGCAGGGCCGGTCCGGTCGGCTGCACGACCGCCTGCGCTTTCGTCGCGTCGACGGAAGCGACTGGATCGTCGAGCGGCTGGCGCCGTGACCGGTGTGCAGGAGGCCCGGCCGCGCGGAGCGCGCCGCTGGGCGATCGACCTCCGCCCACTTCGTGTCCCGGCGTACCGGCGGCTGTGGCTCGGCAACACCGTGGCGATGTTCGGCTTCCAGTTCACCGCCGTCGCGGTGCCGGTGGAGATGTACGCCCTCACCCGGGACTCGTTCTGGGTCGGCCTGCTGGGCGTGGCTGCCTTCGTACCCCTGCTGATCTTCGGGCTCTGGGGTGGCGCGGTCGCCGACGCCCGCGACCGCCGTGCCGTGCTGCTCGGTGGCTCTTTGTTGCTCTGGGCATCGACTCTCGGGCTGCTGGTCCAGGCGCTGCTGAACGTGGGCAGCCCGGTGCTGCTGCTGGTGTTGATGGCCGTGCAGTCGGTGGCGTTCGCGATCACCTCGCCGGCCCGCAGCGCCATGCTGCCCCGGCTGGTCCCCGACGACCTCGTCCCGGCCGCCACCACCCTGAACTACACGACCTTCACGGCCGCGTCGGTCGCCGGCCCGCTCGCCGCCGGCCTGATCCTCTCCGCCTCGTCGGACACGACGGTGGTCCTGCCGATCGCGTACGGGCTGGACGCGGTGCTGTTCACGGCGATGCTCTGGGCGGCGCTGCGCCTGCCGTCGCTGCCGCCCGAACCGAGCGCCGACGGTCAGGTCCGCCGTGCCGGCCTGGCCAGCGTCATCGACGGCTTCCGGTACCTGGCCACCACGCCCGTCCTGCTGCTCTCCTTCGGGGTGGACCTGATCGCGATGATCCTGGCGATGCCGCGGGCCCTGTTTCCGGAGATCGCCAACGAGCGGTTCGGCGGAGGCGGCTCGGTCGGCCTGCTCTACAGCGCCATCGCGATCGGTTCCATGATCGGCGGGCTGACCTCCGGCTGGATCGGTCGACTCCGCCGCCAAGGCGTCGGCCTGGTCGTCGCGGTGGTCGGCTGGGGCTTCGCGATCGCCGCGGCCGGACTCGCCCACCAGCTCTGGCTGATGGTCCTGCTGCTCGCCGTGGCCGGCGCCGCCGACCTGGTCAGCGCAGTGCTGCGCCAGTCCATGCTGCTCGTCTACGCGCCGGACCGCATGCGCGGCCGACTCCAGGGCGTCAACACGGTGGTGGTGGCCGGTGGGCCCCGCCTCGGCGACCTGCGGGCCGGCACCATGGCGGCCGGGTTCGGCGGCGGGGTGGCCTGGGTCGCCGGCGGACTCGCCTCGGCGGTGCTCGTGGTGGTGCTCGCGGTCGCCTTCCCGGCGCTGCTGCGCTACCGGGCCACGACGGCGTCGAGCGGCGACCGGCCGTGACCGGTTAGGGTCGCCGGCATGGAAAGCCCTGAGCAGCGCCCCTTCTCCGGCGCACAGTGGACCATCGCCGCCGCGGGCCACGAGGCCGTCATCGTCGAGGTGGGCGGCGGGCTGCGGACGTACCGGCACGACGGCGTCGACCTGCTCGACGGGTACGGCGTCGACGAGGTCTGCCCCGGCTGCGCCGGACAGGTGCTCGCTCCCTGGCCGAACCGGATCCGGGACGGGCGCTACGCGTACGGCGACCGGACGCACCAGCTCTCGCTGACCGAGCCGGAGCGGCACGTCGCCATCCACGGGCTGGTCAACTGGGTGCCGTGGCGGCTGTTGGAGCAGTCCACGGACGCGGTGACCCTCGGCTACGACCTGCCGCCGCAGCCCGGCTACGAGTGGCCGCTGCGGCTGGTCAGCCGGTGGAGCGTGAGCGCGGACGGTCTGCGGGTCGAGCACGAGGTGACCAACGTGGGCACCGAGGTCGCCCCGTTCGGCTTCTCCGTGCACCCGTACCTGCAACTGCCGGGTGTCGCCGTGGACGACCTGGTCATGCGGCTGCCGGCGCGTACCCGGATCATGGTGGACGGCCGGTTGCTCCCGGTCGGCGTGACGCCGGTGGCCGGCACCGAGTACGACTGGGCCAGCCCGCGCCGGATCGGCGACGCCGAGTTGGACCTGTGCTTCGGCGAGGTCGTCCGCGACGCCGACGGCGGCTCCTCGGTGAGCCTCGCGGCGCCGGACTCCTCGTCCGGGGTGAGCATCTGGGCGGACGCGGAGTTCGGCTGGTGGCAGGTCTTCACCGGTGACGCGCTCACCGGCGAGCGACACCGCCGGTCGGTGGCGATCGAGCCGATGACCTGCCCGCCGGACGCGTTCCGGTCGGGCAGGGACGTGCTCGCGCTCAAGCCCGGCACGACCTGGCGGGGTGCCTGGGGCATCCGTCCCGGGGCCTGATGGAGTTCGCCGAGGTCGTCCGCCGTCGACGGATGGTCCGCAACTACGACCCGGACCGTCCGGTCCCGCCCGACGTGGTGGACCGGCTGCTCGACCACGCCGTACGCGCCCCGTCGGCCGGCTTCGCCCAGGGCTGGGGTTTCCTGGTGCTGGAGGAGCCGGCCGACCGGGAGCGGTTCTGGGTGGCCACCACGCCCGACGGCGGAGGCCGGGAGCGCTGGCTGGCCGGGATGCGCCGCGCGCCGCTCATCGTGGTGCCGCACGCCAACGAGTCGGCCTACCTGACGCGGTACGCGGAGCCCGACAAGGGCTGGACCGACCGGTCGAAGGACCGTTGGCCGGTGCCCTACTGGTACGTCGACACCGGCTTCGCCGCGCTGCTCATGCTCCTCACGGCGGTGGACGAGGGGCTGGGGGCGTGTTTCTTCGGTATCCCACCCCAGCGACTGGCCGCGTACCGGGAGAGCTTCGGTGTGCCGGCGGAGTACCAGCCCATCGGTGCCGTCACAATCGGTTACCGAACAGCGGACCATCGGTCACCATCGTTGCGTCGCGGTCGACGGGGGATGGACGAGGTGGTGCGGCGCGGCCGGTGGAGCTGAGCGCCGTGTCCCGTTCGTCGGGTTGAGGATCGGACGAGCGATAGCGAAACTGACATCAGGGAGCAGAACGTCGCGTGCGCGGGGCCGCTAGGCTGGCACGGTCATCGGTGCCGCGCCGCGCGTTGTCGGCCGCGGCCGGGCTCGGCGCCGTCGGTCCGTCCGGTCTCGGGGAGGGGAGCGTGCCGTCGTGATCTTCAGAGCGGTCCGGGACGGGCGTCCCTACCCGGAGCACAACCTGACGCTCAAGCAGTGGGCGGAGATTCCGCCCCGTCCGCTGCGTCTGGATCAGCTGATCACCACCAAGCGCGAGTTGGCGCTCGACAAGCTCCTCGCGGAGGACTCGACCTTCTACGGCGACCTCTTCCCGCACGTCGTGCAGTGGAGCGGTGGCCTCTACCTGGAGGACGGGTTGCACCGTGCGCTGCGCGCCGCGCTGCAACAGCGCAACCAGATCCACGCCCGGGTCCTGGTGCTCTCCGAGCCCGTCGACTGAGCGCGCGTGAGCGGCCCGGCCGTCGAGTGAGCGGCCCGGCCTGAGGCTTCACTAAGGTGACGGCATGACTGCCCTCGATCTGCTCGACCTGGACCCGTCGCTCACCGAGGAGGAGCGGCAGATCCGCGATGTCGTCCGCCGACTGGTCGACGACCGGGTCCGGCCGTACGTCGCCGACTGGTACGAGGAGGGTCGCGTGCCGGCCCGCGAGCTGGCCCGGGAGTTCGGCAAGCTCGGGCTGCTCGGCATGCACCTGACCGGGTACGGCTGCGCGGGCGCGTCCGCCGTCGCGTACGGGCTGGCGTGTCAGGAGTTGGAGGCCGCCGACTCGGGTGTGCGCTCGCTGGTCTCGGTGCAGGGCTCGCTGGCGATGTACGCCATCTGGCGCTTCGGCAGCGAGGAGCAGAAGCAGCGCTGGCTGCCCCCGATGGCGACCGGCGAGGCGATCGGCTGCTTCGGCCTCACCGAGCCCGACCACGGCTCCGACCCGGGGTCCATGGCCACCCGGGCCCGGCGCGACGGCGACGACTGGGTGCTCACCGGCGGCAAGATGTGGATCACCAATGCGCCGATCGCCGACGTCGCCGTGATCTGGGCGCGAACCGACGACGGGGTACGCGGTTTCGCCGTACCCATGGACACGCCCGGTGTCACGGCGCGCGAGATCCGCCGCAAGATGTCGCTGCGCGCGTCGCTGACCGGCGAGATCGTGCTCGACGACGTCCGGCTGCCGGCCGACGCCCAACTGCCCGAGGCCGTCGGGCTCAAGGCCCCGCTGAGCTGCCTGACCGAGGCCCGCCACGGCATCGTCTGGGGGGCCGTCGGCGCGGCGCGCGACTGCCTGGAAACCACCCTGGCGTACGCCACCACGCGCACCCAGTTCGGTCGACCGCTCGCCGCGTTCCAACTCACCCAGGCCAAGCTCGCCGACATGGCCGTCGAGCTGGTGAAGGCGCAACTGCTCGCGCTGCACCTCGGCCGGCTCGCCGACGCCGGCCGGCTCCGCCCCGACCAGGTGAGCGTGGGCAAGCTGAACAACGTGCGGGAGGCGCTGGCCATCGCCCGGCAGTGCCGCACCATCCTCGGCGCCAACGGCGTCTCCGGCGAGTACCCGGTGCTGCGGCACGCGAACAACCTGGAGAGCGTGTTGACGTACGAGGGCACCTCGGAGATCCACCAGCTGATCGTCGGCCAGCGGCTCACCGGGCTCTCCGCCTTCGCCTGACCTGCCCGTTTACGCATTCCGGCCGCTCGCCGCGCGGCTGTCGTACAGGGGCCGTACCGTCATTGACAGACGACGTGTCTGACGAGGACGGTGAGTGTGATGGCTCGGGACGCTGACATCAACGAGCCCACGAGGGAGTTCCCCGGTTACCCGACCGGCGACGACCTCAGGGAGCGCTCGGCCGCGACACCCGACCCGACTCCGGGCGGGCCGGGCGAGCCCGCCGGTCCCCCGAGCGGTGGGGGCGGGGGTGGGGGTGCGGCCCGTGGGCTCCTCCTGCTGCTCGGTGCCGCCGCGCTGGCCGTGGTGGTGCTGCTCGGCGTGCAGGCGACCGGCTTCCTGCCGGACTTCCGTAACCCGTTCGCCAAGGAGCAGACCGACCGCAGCCAGCCGCCGCTGCTGAAGTCGATCCAGGATCTGAGCCGCTACGTGGCGGCCGAAGGCAACTTCCAGGTCGTGGTCGACACCCAGAACGACCGGCGCAACGTCCCGGACTTCCTGCTCAACGAGCGCACGCTGTTCGTCGGAGCCGGCAGCGTCGAGGCGTACGTCGACTTCACCAAGATCGGTGAGGGCGCCATCGTCCAGTCCGCCGACGGCAAGTCCGTCGAGATCAAGCTGCCCGCGCCGCAGCTCGGCGAGACCAACCTCGACATGGAGAAGAGCTACGTCTTCGCCGAGCAGCGCGGCCTGCTCAACCGGCTCGGTGACCTGGTCGGCAACGACCCCAACCGGCAGCAGCAGGTCTACCAGTTGGCCGAGGAGCGGATCACCGCCGCCGCCCGGGACAGCGGCCTCTCCGCCCGCGCCCAGGAGAACACCCGCAAGATGCTGGAGGGGCTGCTGCGCTCGCTGGGCTACCAGCAGGTCACGGTCACCTACACGGCCCCCTGACCCCGGCACCAGGGCGCCCCCGGTCGCTCTGGCAACTCGACAGCGCCCGCCCCGACCATCGTCGGAGCGGGCGCTGCGGTGTCTGCCGTGCTTGGTGGGCTGCCGTCGTGCTTTGCGGGCTGCCGTGCTTTGCGGGCTGCCGTGCTTGGTGGGCTGCGGCCGTGCTTTGCGGGCTGCGGCCGTGCTTGGCGCGCTGTCGTGCTTGGCGCGCTGTCGTGCTTGGCGCGCTGCCGCGCTTGGCGCGCTGCCGCGCTTGGCGGCTGCGGTGTCTGCCGCGCCCACCGGGCTGCCGCGCTGTGCCGGGCGAGGTGCCGGCCAAGATCTGCACAACTACGGGGATACTGCTGCCTCCGGCGTCCGTGAGGCAGCAGTATCCCTGAAGTTGCGGCCCGCTCGGCCCGCTCGGCCGGCTCGGGCGGTTCGGGCGATTCGGGCGGTTCGGGCGGTTCGGGCGGTTCGGGCGGTTCGGCCCGCTCGGCCCGCTGCGGGCGGCGGGCGGCGGGGTGGGTCAGTGGCCGCTGGAGGCCAGGTAGCGGTCCTCGTTGGGCATGAGGATCCAGAGGATCAGGTAGACGACCACCTGCGTGCCGGGCAGCAGCAGCGACAGCAGGAACAGCAGTCGGACCATTCCGGCCGACATGCCGAACCGCCGACCGAGGCCGGCGCAGACACCGGCGAGCATGCGCCCATCGCGGGGCCGAACCAGTTTGCGACTCATCGTCGTACTCCCACTCTGCGGCGGTGCGCCGCGTCTGTAGTCCACGGTAGGAAGGGGTGACCGTCCCGCCCTCGGTCCCGAGGAGGATCGGCGGACCGTGGACCCGTAGGTACTTACCCGTGCGGCCCCGCTCGACGCCTCCGCGCTCTGCGCCCTTGCCCCCGCGCTCTGCACCAAGCGGCCGCGCCCGCACTCCGCACCAAGCGGCCGCGCCCGCACCAAGCGGCCGCGCCCGCACCGAGCGCCCGCACTCCGCACCAAACGCCCGCGTCCCGCGCCCGGCGCCAAGGTCGTGCTCGATCCTGGAGCTTGTCTCATCCTGTTTGGGCTGTTCAGGGGGGATTGGCAGGCTGCGTGGAGTAGTCGCGGTG
>NZ_JBNCKS010000022.1:0-87652 GCF_049841635.1 Micromonospora sp. DT44
CTCCATGATGCTGGACATCCTCCCGGAGACCCCAGGTCCCCTGATCTCGGATGTCCGTCAAAACGGGGCAGGCCCAAGGTGCGGCACGACTGCGACGAGCGCCGACAACCGTTACCGGTTCACGTCGAGGCGCCGTCATGTAGTGACGTGTGCGGGATCGCGCCCTGCGCTGACGGCCGCTAGTGTCACGCCGTGAATCTCGTGATCGATGAGAGCAGCCGCCAGGTCCGCGAGTTCGTGTGCCAGTGCTGCGACACGCAGGCGGACCGGACCTGGGCCAACATCTACGAGGGCGACACCGCATTCGCTGTCTACTTCGCGAGCTGCTATCACCACAACGGGGTTCACGAGGCCTGGATCGATGCCATCTTGGGGACGTGGGGCCAGGATCGCTTCGACGACCACATCACGTTCGGCTGCCGGGTCGGTCCCGTGGTCGGCTCCCCGGCCCCTGCTGCGACGCTCGTGAATGGTGGCGAGGTTGCCGGTGACAGTCCGATCTTCGGGCGCAAGCTCACCCGGGAAGAAGGGCTGAGTCATCCGAGGATCGCCGAGTTCTGGCAGGTCGTCGACGTGATCCTGGAACGGGACGACCTCGTGCGCCGCCACGTGTACGGGCCGGTCGCGCCGGACGGCGTGCGGCCCGGGCAGTAGCCCGCGACGTCGACGGTCAGGGGTTCGCGCTGACCGACGGGTCGGCGCCGGCCGACGGGCGGCCGGCGAGCTGGGCAACCATGGTGTCGGCCTCGTCGAACGACTTGACCGTACGGAAGCCTTCGCTGGCGTAGAGCTTCGCGGCGAAGTTGGCCCGCTCCACGCTCAACGACACCGCCCGTAGGCCACGCTCCCCAGCAGCGTGCAGAACCGCGCGTACGAGCGCCCGGCCCACGCCGCGATTGCGCCACGAGTCCACCACGCCGAGGGTCAGCTCGGGCACGTCGTCACTCACGTACCCGTAGCCCGGGTCGGCGGCGGTCAGGTTTCGGCACCAGGCCGCGCCGATCGGCCGATCAGCCGGATCCACGGCGACGACCCCGAAGTCTTGCGGTCGCATCCACCCGGCGACGTAGTGGGCCAGCTCGGGCTTCGTCAGGATCTCCTCGCGTGACCAGTTGCGCTCGGGTAGCCAGTTGATGGCCTGCACGAGCATGTCGACCAGGAAACTGTGGTCAGCCGAGGTGGCGGTACGAATGCTGAACGTCATCACCGCCGCAGCCTTACACAGGGGATCGGGGCAGCGCACCGTCGACGCCGGGGTCTACCGTCACGGGCATGATCGTGCGTACGCGCTGGATGATGCCCCACCCGCCCGAGGTGTTGTGGCCGGCGCTGTGCGACTCCCGGTTGGAGTTGCAGCCCCGGTGTCCGGTCTTCTATCTGGGTACGCCTCGACCGACGACCTGCCGCCTGCCCGAGGGCCCGGGTGAGGTGGGCGCCGCTCGCCAGTGCGTGTCGGAGCAGGGCGTGGTGCGGCAACGCATCACGACGTGGGAGCCGCCGGTCCGGTTGGCGTTCCACATGGAGTCGACCGACCTGGGCTTCCACCGCTTCGTCGATCAGCTCGGGGACGTGTTCGAGTTGACCGGGACGGAACGCGGCACGCTGGTGACCCGGACGACGACGGTGACGGTTCGCGGGTTCGGTCGGGCGGCCCTCTATCCGGCCCTGTGGGTCGGGTTGAAGTCGGTGCACCGCTTCGTGTTCCGCAACTGGCAGAAGATGCGGTTGTCGCCGGCGACGGTGTGACGGATCAGCGCGAGGCGCGGCGAACGACTCGCTTCAGGCGCGGAACGCTCTGATGGCCAGCGCGGCGAATCGTCGGGACGCGGCAATCCGGGCGTCCGTCGAGGTGGCGTGCAGGCCGCCGTTGGCCATCAGGATGAGGATGAGGTCGTCCAGGACGAAGTCGGGTCGCAGGTAACCGGTGTTCTTGGCCCGCAGCGTGAGGTCGGCGAGTGAGGCAAGGGCCGTTCGGCGTTTCGCGGCGAGATCCACGGCATGCGGGAAGGCTGTGGTGAACGCCGTGGTGTAGCCCCGGTCACGGGCGTGCAGCTCGCAGAGCTTCTCGATCACCAGGCGCAGGCCATGCCACGGGTCGGGGTCGGCGAGCCCTTCGTCGACGATGACCTGGCAGGCGTCCATCTGCTCGGCGAACGCCTCGGTGGCCAGTGCCTCCTTGGTGGGGAAGCGCCGGTACAGGGTGGCGGGGCCCACCCCGGCCCGGCGGGCTATCTCGCGCATCGGCACGTCCATGCCGTCGGTGGCGAACATCGTCCGGGCGGCTTCGAGGATCCGCTGGCGGTTGTCCCGCGCGTCCGACCGCAGGTTTCGAGTCAACTGCTCGGTCACGCTCTCATTTTAGCTAAACGGACGCCGGCGTCCACTACCGTTCGCGCTGACCACAGGTCGTTCCGGCTCGAGAAGAGGCACCCGTGAAGGCAGTCATGATCAGGGAGTTCGGCGATCCTCGAGGCTTGGCGGTGACCGACCTCCCTGACCCGGTTCCGGCTCGGGGGCAGGTGATGATCACCGTCGAGGCGGTCGGTGTCGCGGGCGCCGACGTCATGATCCGAAGCGGCGCCCTCGCCGCCTACGGCTTCAAAGAGGGTCACATCCTCGGCGGCGAGGTGGCGGGGACGGTGGCTGCCGTCGGCGAGGGTGTCGACGCGGCGTGGGTCGGGCAGCGCGTCTGGGCGTTCACCGGCACCGGCGGTGGGTACGCCGAGCGTACGGTCGCCCCGATCTCGGAGGTGCTGCCCGTCCCCGCCGGCCTCTCCGTCGTCGACGCCGTGACGATCGGCAGTTCCGGGGTTGTGGCCCACTTCGGTCTCGCCCACGCGCACTTGGCCGAAGGGGAGACCGTCCTGGTGCGCGGTGCTGCCGGCAGCCTCGGGATCATGACGGTGCAACTGGCGACCCGCCGTGGTGCCAGCGCCGTCGCGGTCACCACCTCGTCGCCCGAGCGTGGTCGTCGGCTGCGCAGCCTTGGCGCGACCCACGTGCTCGACCGCTCCGGAGCAGGAGGGTCGGACGCTCCCCGCGGCTATGACGTGATCATCGACGTTGTCGGGGGCGACCGCATGCCCTCGTTCTTCGACCGGCTCAATCCCAACGGGCGCCTCGTGCTCGTCGGCGCGGTCGGGGGTCAGCCGCCGGCGGACTTCGGCGCGACGCTGATGGCCGCCTTCCAGAAGTCCCTGTCCTTCGCCACGTTCAGCGCCGCGACGGTGCCGGAACCCGCTCGCCAGGCCGTGCGGCGAGACCAGCTCGCCGCGGCGGCCCGTGGCGAGCTGGTCTCCGTGGTGCACGAGGTGCTGCCTCTCGAGCAGGCGGCGGTCGCCCACCAGAAGATGGCCGCCGGCCAGGTCTTCGGGCGGATCGTCCTCACTCCGTAGTGGGGAGGGGCGGCGCAGGGCCGCGGCGCACGGGTCTCAGGCGAGCAGGGTACCGCCGTCCACGGTGACCAGCGTGCCGGTGGCGTACGTCGACCGCAGGAGGTAGACGTACGCTTCGGCGACCTCCTCAGGCTCGCCCACGCGGCCGAGCGGCAGTGACGCGCTGAGATGGTCGTACATCTGCTCTCGGGTGTCCTCGGACAGCGACTCCCACAGCGGTGAGCGGATGACGCCGGCGGAGACGGCGTTGACCCGGATCGGTGCCAGTTCGACGGCGAGCGCGCGGACCAGCCCGTCGACCGCTCCGGTGATGCCGGCGACCACCGACCAGCCCGCCTTCGGCCGCTGACCGGCGGTGCCGGTAGTGAGGGTGATCGACCCGCCGGGCCGCAGGTGCGGGAGCGCCGCGTGGACCGCCGCCAGCGCACCGAAGTAGCGCAGGTTGAAGGCGGTACGGGCGGCGGCGAGGTCGAGGGCGTCGACGGACACCAGCGCGAGCGGTTCGCCGGCGGTGTAGATGAGGTGGTCGAACGGGCCGAGCCCCTGGAACAGACGCGTCACGTCGGCCGGGTCGGCGAGGTCGGCGACGTACCCCTGGGTGCCGGCCGGCAGGGCGGCGAGGGCGCGGTCCACGCTGTGCCGGTTGCGCGAGGCGACCACGACCTGGGCGCCCTCGTGGGCGGCCCGGGCGGCGGTCGCGAGCCCGATTCCCGAGGTGCCGCCGAGAACGACGACGCGCTGGTCGGTGAGGGTCATGATGGTCCTTCCGGATCGTGTTCGGCTGACGTTTCCCACCGTGCGTCGGCGCTGGCACCCTCGTCCAAGACCTCTTCGAGCTGCTGTGATACCCGACGGGTATCGTGGGTGCTGGACGGGAGGGTCGGATGGACGTCGATCTGCGTAAGCTCCGCTACTTCGTGGCCGTCGCCGAGGAGCTGCACTTCGGCCGGGCCGCCGCGCGGCTGCACATCGCCCAGCCGGTCCTGTCGCGGCAGATCCGGGCGTTCGAGCGCGAACTCCGCGCCGAGCTGTTCGTTCGTGATCGCCGCTCCACCGTGCTGACCGAGGCCGGTCGTCAACTGCTGGCCGACGCCGGTCCGCTTCTGGCCTCGGCCGAGGCCCTGGGCCGGCGGGTGCAGCGGGCGGCGCACGGCCGGCCGACGTTCACCATCGCGTTCATGCCGGGCCTCATCGTCACGGCCGAGGCCCGTGCCATCGCGCAGATGCACCCCGAACTGGCTGTCGGTGTCGTCCGCACCTCCCGGGACGACCAGGCCGAGGTGCTCCGCGAGGGGCGCGCCGACGTCGGCTACGTGCGGCTTCCGGTCGACCAGCGGGGCCTGCGCCTCCGTCCGCTGTTCACCGAACCCCGTGTCGTGGTCCTGCCCGGCGAACATCGTCTGGCGGGCAAGGAGTCGGTCGACCTTGCCGAGCTGGCCGAGGAGCGCCTGCTTCAGGATCCGGACGCGGTGCCGGAGTGGCGGGACCTGCCGAATCGTCCGACGGACCCGGAGCCCCGCCCCCGGCCGGTGCTGACCTCCGTCGAGGAGAAGCTGGAGCACGTCGCCGCGGAGGCCGGGGTGGTGATCCTGCCGCTGTCGATCGCGAGGTTCTACACCAGGCCGGACGTCGTTCACGTGCCCGTCGGCGACCTCAGTGACAACCAGGTGTGCCTGGCCTGGGCCGAGAACAACCGGTCACCGCTGGTGCGGGAGTTCGTCGACATCGCCGTACGGCAGGCCGGCGACGTCGGTCCCGGCGACCGCACCTAGAGCAGGAGGAACCAGCATGGCGATCCGGCGGATGGACAACGTCCTCATCGTGGTCGAGGACCTCGACGCGGTCATCGCGTTCTTCGTCGAACTCGGGATGGAGGTGGAGGGCCGGGGACCGGTCGAGGGGCGCTGGGTGGAGCGTGTCATCGGCATCGACGACGTGCGGCAGGAGGTCGCGATGCTGCGGACCCCGGACGGTCATGGCAAGGTCGAGCTGGCGATGTTCCACGCGCCGAAGGCCATTCGCCACGAGCCGGAGGACACGCCGGCGAACACCCTCGGCATTCGCCGGATCATGTTCGCCGTGGACGACGTCGAGGACACGATCGCGCGGCTGCGCCGCCACGGGGCGGAACTGGTCGGGGAGGTGCAGCGGTACGAGGACATCTTCCTGCTCTGCTACGTCCGTGGTCCCGAGGGCATCGTCGTCGGGCTGGCCGAGGAGCTGCGCTGAGTGCTGGCGTTGAGGTCAGACCCACAGGGGCCTGCTCCGCCGCGCGGCGGAGCAGGCCCCTGTGCCGTGCGTCAGGCCGTCGCCACCCCGAAGAGGTGGATGACGCCGCCCTCGGCGGTGGTGGGCAGCGTCAGGCTCGCGAGCCGCTTGCCCGGCTGCAGGTCGATCGGGGTCGTCGCGAAGACGTACGTCGCCACCGGGTCGACCCCCGACCCCAACACGTCGCGGTACGCGGTGTGCACCGCCGTGACGTTGCCGAACGACGGCTGGTCGGACCCGCCGCCCAGCGTCCAGTCGCTGAAGCCGACCGTCGCCTGCTGCGTCGTGCCGTCGGTGTACGTCAGCGTCACCGTGCCGGTGGTGGGACCGAACGCGGCGCTGCCCAGCAGGCTCAGCTTCGTGTCACCCTCGGTGGCCTGGACGCTGAGCACCTGACCACCGCCGCCGACCAGGATGTTGTCCGGGTCGCCGGGGGCCACGTTCGGCCAGGTGAAGTCGAACCCGTTTGCCGACACGGTGGATCCCGGCTTCACCCCGGCGGCCGCGAGTGCCGTGGCGGAGTAGCTCCAGCCTCCGGTGTCGAAGTTGGCCTGCGGATTGGTGTCGTCGGCCGAGATGCCGTTGTTGTTGAGGTTCCACAGCACGCTGTCCCGCACGGCGACCGTCACGGGGATGGTGACGGTGGGCAGTGCCGTACCGGAGGTGGTGGTCGCGGTCACTGTCACGGCGTAGGCGCCGGGCCTGAGGTCGGCCGGCGCGGAGACGGTGAGTTCCTTGCTGCCCAACCCGTCGCCGGCCAGTCTGAACTCGCCCTGCGCGGGCGTGACGGTCAGGCCGGCGGGCGCGCTGACCTTCCAGCGCGCCGTGGTGGGAGCCTCGGTCAATGCCTGGATCTTGTAAGTCGTCGCCGAGGTGCTGCCCGGCTCCACCTTGAGCGTCTGCGGGCTCGCGCCCGTCAGGTACGGCCGCCGGCCGTCGCCGTACGAGGGCGGGGCGTCGGCGGGGGAGCTGCCCCACTTGGTGTTCGGCTTGTCGCCGAGTACGAAGGCGACGGTGCCGCCCTTGTTGACGAGGGTGTCGGGGACCCAGCTCCGGGTCGACGTCCTACCGTTGACCTTGACGGACTGGATGTACGTGTTCCGGGCCGACGCGGCCGGGGCGTCGATGGTGATCCGGCGGCCGGGTCCGGCGTCGATCACCGCGCGTTGGAAGAGCGGGGCGGTGAGCACCAGGTCGGCTCGGCTCGGGTTCTGCGGGTACATGCCCAGCGCGGAGAAGACGTACCACGACGACATGGTGCCGGCGTCGTCGTTGCCGGGGATGCCGCCGGGGGTGTTGCCCCAGAGCTGGTCCATCACCGCGCGGACCGTCTGCTGGGTCTTGTAGGCAGCGCCGAAGTAGTTGTAGAGGTAGGGCGCGTTCATGTCCGGTTCGTTCGTGGGGTCGTACCGGGTGAGGTCGCGGGCCGAGAAGTCGAAGGCGCCGTCCGGCGTACGGAAGAAGGCGTCGAGGCGCTGCTCGGCCACCTTGTTGCCGCCCATGGCACGGGCCAGGCCGGCGACGTCGGAGTAGACCATCCAGGTGTAGCGGGCACTGCTGCCCTCGACGAACCCGTTCTCGGTCGCGGGCTGGAAGGCGCGCTCCGCCCAGGTGCCGTCGGCCTTGCGGGAGCGCGGGTAGCCGCCCTGCGCGGTGGCGGTCAGGTCGAAGACGTTGCTCCAGGTGCCCGACCGCTTGCGGAAGACCCGCTCGTTCGCCTGGTCGCCGACCTGCCCGGCGAGCTCGGCGAGCGCGGAGTCGGCGACCGCGTCCTCCATCGTCTCGGCCGCGCCGCCCCAGCAGGAGCAGCCGTCAGCGGGTACGTAGCCCAACTCCAGGTACTTGTCGAGGGCGGGACGCTGACCGACGCACGCCACGTTGCAACCGGCGCTGTCGGAGTCGTTGGCGTTCGGGACCGCCGCCGCGGTGATCAGCGACCGGAGAGCGCCCTTGACGTCGAAGTCCCGCCCGCCGAAGGCGTGGATGCCGGCGACCGCCGGGGCCGACGGGTCGCCGGACATGACGCTCGTCTTGCCGTGCTGGAGCAGCCAGCGGTCCCACTCACCGCCCCGCTGGGTGGCGTAGTTGAACAACGACTGCGCATAGTCGCTGCCCGCCTTCGGGTTGACCAGCGTCATCAGCTGCACCTGGGCGCGGTACTGGTCCCAGCCGGAGAAGGTGCCGTACTGCGCGTCCTGGCCCTTGGTGAGGCGGTGCGGCTTGCCGTCGGCGCCGAGGTAACGGCCGTCGACGTCACTGGTCAGGGTGGGTTCGAGCATGGAGTGGTACAGCGCCGTGTAGAAGGTGCTGAGCTGGTCGTTGGTGCCGCCGCCGACCTTGATCTTGCTCAGCTCGCGCTGCCAGGCCGCCGTGGCCTCCGACCGGACCGCGTCGAAGCTCTTCTTCTGCGGGTTCTCCGCCCGCAGGTTGGCCTCGGCGTTGTCCAGGCTGACGTAGGAGATGGCGACCTTCACGCCGACGGTCGTGATGCCCTCGGCGAAGGTGACGTACGCGCCGGACCCCTTGCCCGGCACAGGGTTGCCCGCGTCGAGGCCGGTGCCGCCGGTCGCCGTCGTGGCGTCCGGCGTCCGGGTGCCGTCCTGCCACGTGCCGAGCTTGGCGAAGGGCTGGTCGAAGTGGGCGGTGAAGTGCAGCGTGTACAGGGACTTGCGGTTGTTCTCGCTGTGCGGGCCGCAGAAGTTGCCGGCGGTGACCGAGCCGGTGACGGTCCGGGCTGCGGCGTCCACCCGTACGGTGGCGTCGGTGCTGCCGGTCTCCGAGTTCGAGGTGCGGAACAGCATGCTGGCGGGCTGGTCGGCCGGGAAGCCGAATCGGCCCGAGCCGGTGCGGGGAGTGGTGGTCAGCTCCGCCGACGCGCCACTGTCGAGGCCCACCCGGTAGTACCCGGCCCGCGCGGTCTCGTTCTGGTGGGAGAAGCTGCTCGCGTACGTCGCGTCGGAGGTGTCGACGGACGGCGAGGAGTTGACGTCACCCACGATCGGCATGATCGGGATGTCGCCCGCGCCGCCGTTGCAGCCGACCCCGTTGAGGTGGGTGAGGCTGAAGCCGCGGATCCGGGTCGCTCCGTACTCGTAGCCACCGGGCGCGGGGGTCGAGGTCTGCTTGCCGGTGCTGGTCTGCGGGCTCCACGCCAGCATGCCGAAGGGGCGGACCGCTCCGGGGTAGGTGTTGCCGAGGTTCGTGGACCCGATCAGCGGGTTGACGTACCCGGCGGGGTCGGTGACCAGGCGGACAGGCGCAGCGGCCGCGGCGGGTGTGCCCGCGGAGACCGCCGCCAGCGCCGCCACGGCCACGGCGGTGGCGGCGGCGAGGGTTCGGCGTTTGGCGGTGTACGCCAGGCGCGCCGGTGTGTCTGACACAGTGTTGGCCCTTCGGTTGGCACCGTCTGCGCGAAGCTCGGCGGGGCGACCCGTCACGCTTCCTCCGTCTATGCGGGAGACGCACACGGCACTGACAACGTTGTCCTATCCACGAGGGATGCTTCCCCTCCGTCACGGGACTGTCAAGATCTGGATCCCGGTCGCGTGTGGAGCGGGGGCGCGTCGGTCGATCAAAAAACCCGGGTCAGGGGTCAGGCGGGGAAGGTCTCGCGCAGGGCCGGTTCCAGCGCACGGCCGGTGGTCGGCTCGATGAACAACTCGGCGAGCAGGAGGTCGGCGAGGAAGGTCGGGTTGATCCCGGACTCCTTGCGACCGAGCGCCTGCGCCGCGCCGCCCAGTCGCAGCGCCGTCCGCGCCGCGCAGGCCGGCAGCCGGCCGACCCGGCGGCGTCGACCGACCGCCTCGGCGATGCGCGCGAGCATGTCGTGCCAGGTGAGGTTCTCGTCGGCGACCGGGATGTCCGCGCCGCTGGCGCTCTCGAGGGCATCGGCCGCGACCTCGGCCACGCTGCGCGCCGAGGCCGCGGCGCTTCCGCCGGTCGGCGCCACCAATGGGGTACGAGAGCGCGCCCACCGGTCCAGCGGACCGGCCCAGTTCGGCAGCCGGTCACCGGCCCGACCGAAGACGAAGGGCAGTTCGAGTACGGCGACCGGCAGGCCCGGGCCGGCGGCGGCACGTCCCTCCCGCGCCTGCTCCAGCCGGCAGCGGATGTACGTGTGCCGCTCGGCGAGCCGCCACTGCGGATGGAGCCGGTCGAAGTACGTGTAGTACGAGCCCATGACCACCCCACGGGTGAGGCCCTCGTCGCGGGCGGCGGCGAACAGGCGTACCACCGGGTCGACGTTCTCGCGCCGGAACTGCGGGTAGATCGGCTTCGGCAACGGCCGCTGCTCGTCGGTCCGGGTGGCGTACACGACGCCGTCGTGACCGGCGAGCAACGACCGCAGCTCGTCGATCGAGCCGGACCCCACATCGAGCAGGTGATCGACCCCCGGCTGGGCGGAACGCGCCACCGAGGTCGTGTCGTGACCGCGCTCGCGCAGCACCTCCACGACGTGCGCGCCGATCAGGCCACTGCCACCCACCACGAGAATTCGCACGCTGAATCGTCCACTGTCCAGCGGGGTACGTGTCAAGTACACGGTGGCGCCTGCGGATGCGACGGCAGCGTGGCCCGGCCAGAATGACGTCCGGAGGTGATCGAGGATGGTCGACCAGGAGAGCGTTCCCCGGCTGACATCGGTGGTGCTCGACGGCACCGACGCGCGGGAGTTGGCGGAGTTCTACCGGCAGCTCATGGGCTTCGTCTACCGGCCCGGCGACGAGCCACCGGCGGACGGCCGACCCGATGAGCGCGGTCGTGACTGGTTGGTGTTGCGGTCCCCGGAGGGGGGCCCGCAGATCGCGGTGCAGCAGGTCGACAGCCTGCCCGAGACGACGTGGCCGACGAACGACGTGCCACAACAGCTACACCTGGACCTGACCGTGGATTCCGTCGACGAACTGCTGCTGCAACACGAGCGCGTGCTGCGCCTCGGCGGCCGGCTGCGCTACGACCGGATCGAAGACCCCGAGGAGCCGTTGCGCGTGTACGCCGACCCGGCCGGCCACCCGTTCTGCATCATGGTGGGATAGTGCCGTCCGTGTCCGTACGCGGGCGACGCGTCACCGTGGAGCGCACGATCGTCGAGAACGGGGTCGAGGATGCCGGAACCGCGTGCCTTCTGGCTGGACGAGCAGTTCGACCGTGAGCACGGCGCCGACGGCCACGGCCGGTACGAGGCCGAGGTGCTCCGCCGGATCGATGACTTCGCCGAGACCTGGGGGGACTTCGCGCCGGTCGCGTTCGCCGCGACGGCCTGGCGGGTGGCCAGCGAGCTGTCGCCCGGCTTCGTCCGGTGGCACCGGCGGATCATCTCGGCGACCTGCGAACGAAGCCCGTGGGACGGCAGCATGGTCTGCGCGGTCACCGTGGCCTCCCGCTGGCCCGCGGAGCTGACCTGGAGCAAGCAGTGGCAACGCGACCGTGGGTGGCAGAACTGGCCGCAGCTGTTCGGCCAGTTCACCACCCCCACCGAGCAGGACCGGACGCGCCGTCCGCATCTGCGTGCGCTGCTCCAGGTGGAGGCGCCGCTGCCGCTCGACGGCCTGCCACCGACACCCGACGGTCCGGACGACGACGTCCCCGCCGCGGCGCGTCGGGCGGTCGCGGTGCTGGCCCGCGAACTCAACGAGCTGGTGGCGCCGGTGATCGGGCAACTCGACAGCGGGGTCCCCGCCGGCTTCTGACGGCGGGGACCCCTCTTCGACGCGGCGCGTCGGCAGTCGATGGTGCGGTGGGCCCGGCCCGGTCACCGAACGGGCCGGGCCCACCACGTGTCAGCCGGTGGTCAGGTAGAACTTCTCCCAGGCTCCGGCGGACGTGCGGTTGGCGATCAGAGACCCGGCCCCGGAGTTCTCCGCGCACACGAACTGGTTGTTGATCGTGGCGCGCAGACTGACCGTCCCGTCCGAGTTGTTGACGATTTGGAAGGTCTGCGCCGCCCCGATCGACGTGCCGGTGGCGACCAACGGTGCGGTAGTGCTCGTGGCCGAGACGTAGAGCCCGTTGGAGCGCGACTTCAGGGCGATGTTGCCGTTGCCGGCGTCCACCCGGTCGAACTGCTCGGTGCTGCCGACGCTGGCCTTGTTGGCGATCAACGCGGTGGTGCCGACCGCCGACACGTACTGGTTGTTGATCTGCGCCCGCAGCGTGGTCACCGGCGTGCTGCCACCGGTGCCGGTGTCGAAGGTGAACGCGTCCACATCGAACAGATAGCCCGACCCGCCCTTGAACACCAGGTACAGCGTGGTCGACGCGCTGGGCGGGTTGCTGATCGTGCCGGACACCTCGCTGAAGGTCTCCCAGTTGCCGGTCACCGGCACCGTGACGGTGCCCAGCAGGGTGCCGGTGGCCGAGCCGGCCCGCACCTCGATCGTGCCGCCGGCCCCGGCCGAGGACGCGCGCACCGTGATGCGGTTCGCGCCGGTCAGGTTGTACGGCTGGTACGAGATCCAGTCGTTGTTCTCGATGAACCCGGCGGTGCGGCCACCCTCGGCGCTGGTGTGGTCGGTGGCCTGCACACCCGACTGGCCGCCGAAGTGCTCACCCTGGCGGTGCTTCGGTTGCAGCGTCCGGATGCTGTGCGTCGTGAGCCCACCGTTGTCGGTGTAGGCGGCGTCGAAGACCCCGTAGATGTTGGCCGCGGAGTCGTGCTCCCCGTCGGTCGGCACGGTGATCGAGCCGCTGCACCCGTTCTTCGAGGTGATCTGGTGCGCGTGACTGTCGTGGCCCAGCGCGTACGTCAGGCTCACCTTGGAACAGTCGATGGTGCCGTCCTGCGGGTCGCTCACGCTGATCTGGTACGAGATGGTGTCACCGAAGTTGAACAGCTGCCCGTCGGCGGGCGAGGTGAGCGTCACCGTCGGCGCGGTGTTGCCCACGGTGACGACCAGGCTCGCCGTACCGGTCAGCCCGGTCGGGTCGGTGACCTTCAACGTGGGGGAGTACGTGCCGTTGGTGGTGTACGTCTTGGTGGGGTTCGCCGCCGTCGACGTGGTGCCGTCACCGAACGTCCACAGGTAGCTCAGCGCCCCACCCTCGGGGTCGGAGCTGCCCGCCGAGGAGAAGTTCACCGTCAACGGGTTGGCCCCGGACGTCGGGTTCGCCGAGGCGACCGCGATGGGGTTGCGGTTGCCGCTGCCGATGTACTCGATCCGGAACAGCGCCTGGTTGTTCGAGCCCGTGCCGTAGTCCAGCACGTACAGCGCGCCGTCCGGGCCGAAGGCCATGTCCATGACCTGCGTGCCGGACCACGGGAAGCTGGAGATCTCCCCACGGGAGCCGTCGGCGTTGATGGCGATGGGCTTGATCCAGCGGCGACCGTACTCACCGGCGAAGAACAGGCCGTTCAGCGACTGCGGGAACTTGACGCTGGAGTTGAGCGACGCGTCGTACCGGTACACCGGTCCGGCCATCGGCGACTCGGAGCCGCTGCCGAACTCCGACGGCGAGCCGGAGTCGCCGGCGTACTTGATCCAGGCCGGCTTCGCCGCGGGCAGGGTCTGCAGGCCCGTGTTGCGGAACGAGTTGTTGGTCGGCCCGCCCGTGCAGTTGTACTTCGACTGCGACGGCCCGGACGGGAAGGTGTATTCATTGTATGTTTCCGTGCTCGTGTTGCTGCCGGTGCAGTACGGCCAGCCGAAGTTGCCCGGTGCCGTGATCCGGTTGAACTCGACCTGACCCGACGGGCCCCGGCTGGAGTTCGTGCTCCCGGAGTCCGGGCCGTAGTCGCCGACGTAGACGACGCCGGTCGCCTTGTCCACGCTCATCCGGAAGGGGTTGCGCATACCCATCGCGTAGATCTCGGGACGGGTGTTGGCCGTGCCGGGCGCGAACAGGTTGCCCGACGGGATGGTGTACGTCCCGTCCGCCTGCGGCTTGATCCGCAGCACCTTGCCCCGCAGGTCGTTGGTGTTGCCCGCCGAGCGCTGGGCGTCGAACTGCGGGTTGCGGTTGGTCCGCTCGTCGAGCGGCGCGTAGCCGGACGACTCGAACGGGTTGGTGTCGTCGCCGGTGGTCAGGTACAGGTTGCCGGCGGCGTCGAAGTCCAGGTCACCGCCGACGTGGCAGCACTGTCCACGGTCGTTGGCGACCTGGAGCACGATCTTCTCGCTGCTCAGGTTGAGCGTGTCGTCGCTGTTGAGGGTGAACCGGGACAGCCGCAGGTGCCCCTTCCACCGGTCCCAGTCGGTCTGCGAGCCGGTGGTGGGCGCGTCCCCGGACGGGGTGCTCAACGTGGGCGAGTAGTACAGGTAGATCCACCGGTTGGTGGCAAAGCCGGGGTCGACGGCGACGCCCTGCAACCCCTCCTCGTCGTGGGTGTAGACCGACAGGGTGCCGGAGGTCTTGGTGTTGCCGGCCACGTCGGTCACCCGCAGGACGCCGTTGCGGGCGGTGTGCAGCACCGAGCGGTTGGGCAGGACGGCCAGGGACATAGCCTCGCCCAGCTCGGCGGAGCCGGTGGCGAGTTTGATCTGTTGGTAATCACTGGCGGGAATCACCACCGCCTGCGCGGCGGGGGAGTTTGCGGCCACGGCCAGGGTCACACTCGCGACGGTGGTGACCGCCGCGACGAGTGCCCGAGACCAGCGCCGGGATTTCGAAAGCATGATCGTCCTTCCTCGACGACCAGGGCCGGGGCGTGCTGGGGCGCACCACGGCCAGGTGAGGGTGGTGGGGAGTGGATCGCGGCGCGGTCAGCTGGTGGTGACGAGGTCGAACTTCTCCCACTGACCGATGGAGGTCCGGTTGGCGATCAGCGGGGAGGAGCCTCCGTTGTCGGCGGCCACGTACCGGCTGTTCACCGTGGCCCGCAGGCTCACCGTGCCGTCGGAGTTGCGGATCAGCTGGAACGTCTCCCACGCGCCGGCGGTGGCCCGGTTGGCGATCAGCGCCGAGGCCCCGGCGTTCTCCGCCGCGACGAACTGCCCGTTGCTCTTGGCCTTCAGCGCGACGTTGCCGTTGGCGAGGTTGACCAGTTCGAACCGCTCACTGGTGCCGACGGACGTCTTGTTGGCGATCAGCGGGGTGCTGGCGTTGGCCGCGCTGACGTACTGGTTGTTGGCGCGGGCCCGCAGGGTCGAACCGGCGACGGCGGGCGGCGGGGTGGTCGGCGGGGCCGTGGTCGGCGGAGCGGTGGTCGGCGGCGGGGTGGTCGGCGGGGCCGTGGTCGGCGGCGGGGTGGTCGGGTTCGTCCCCGGCGAGCAGTTGGCGCTCACCGAACCAGCGGCGACCTGCAGGCCACCGAGCAGCATCCGGGTGAAGTTCGGGTCGGTGTACGACGCCTCGGTGTGCCCGAGACCCGTGTACCAGGCCCGTCCGCCGCCGTACGCCTTGCACCAGGTGATCGGGTGGTCGCCGTTCATGTTGCCGCCGCTGTAGGACGACTCGTCGAGGCTGGCGAGGATCCGTGCGCTGGACCGGGGGTTGGTGCGGTAGTTGTACCACTCGTCGGAGCGGACCCAGGTGGCGCCGAGGTGCGCGGTCGACGGGTTGCTCCGGTCCTCGATCTTCACGGTCGCGGTCTGGATCGCCGGGTGCGAGTCGAACCACGCCCCGACCAACTGCCCGTACCACGGCCAGCTGTACTCGGTGTCCGCGGCGGCGTGCACGCCGACGTATCCGCCGCCAGCGGCGATGTACTGCTCGAAGGCCGTCTGCTGGCTGGAGTTGAGCACATCGCCGGTCGTCGACATGAAGACCACCGCCTGGTACTGGGCCAGGTTGGAGGTGGTGAACTGGTTGGCGTCCTCGGTGGCGGTCACGCTGAAGCCGTTGGCAGCGCCGAGCTGCTGGATGGCCGCGATGCCGTTGGGGATGGCCGAATGCCGGAAGCCGGCGGTCTTGCTGAAGACCAGGACCTTGGTCAATGGTGCCGCCGAGGCGGTGGTCGGCAGCGCGACCAGACCGGCCATCATCACGGCCAGGCCGGTGACGAGGGCCAACAGGCGGGGACGGGAACGCATGGTGATGCTCCTTAGCTGAGCGTCGACCCCGCACAGCGCACGTGGGCGCGTCAGGGGCCATGGTGGCGGTGATGCGGAAGCCGGGCCGCCGATGCTCGGCTGAGGTGATGTGGAGCGGTGGTGATGTGGAGCGGTGGTGATGGTGCCGTGTTGCGGCACACGAGCCAGCCGACGACTCCGACCGGCCAGTGTGGACGGACGGATAGTATCGACTGGTGTCGTTGAGGCAGTAAACCTCCGATGTCTGCGCCCGTCAACCCCACGTGCTGTGGCCTGGGACGCGGGCCCGAGCCCGGCATTCGCCGGACGCGTCGTACACCAGGTCGGTTACCTTGGGCAGCGGTGTCAGCGACCGAGGACCAGGTACGCGAGGCCGAGTACGCCGCGGTAGCCGCCCACGTACTCGCGCAGCCGGTCGTCGAGCTCGGCGCGGACCTGTGCCGCGCGGGGATCCTCGGGATAGGTCAACAGCCACTCCTGTCGGCCCGCGAGCCAGGTGGACTCGAAGTCGTCCCACTCCCGCTCGTCGGCGGTACTCAGATGGAGCAGCCGCCAGCCTCGCTCACGGGCGGCTTCGACGAGGCCGGCGAGGTCGGTGACGTCCGCACCGAAGATCTCCGTGACCTCCGCGCTGGGGTCGCGCTGCCAGTACCCCTCGCCGAACAGCAGCCGCCCGCCCGGGCGGACCACGGAGGCGAGGGCGTCGAGGGCCGCTCCGGTGCCCCCGAAGGCGTGCGCCGAGCCGATGCACAGAACCCGGTCGGCCGGCTCCTGCCAGGCGGCGGCCTCGCCCTCCACGAAGGCGACGTGCCGGTTCAGCGATCTCTCGGTGGCGAGCCTGCGGCCCCGGGCGAGGACCGCCTCGTCGGTGTCGACGCCCACGCCCCTCGTCGCGACCGGGCCGGCCACGCCGCCGGCAGCGACAGCGCGCAGCAGCAGTTCGCCCCACCCGCAGCCCAGGTCCAGCACACGCGCGCCGGGGCGTACGTCGAGGCGGCGCAGCAGCAGGGCCGCGTGCTCCTCCGACAGGGGCGTGTTCCAGCGCATGCGCGCGTAACGACTGGCGGCGAGGTGGTCGGTGGATTGCATCGGTTCAGGGTGCCAAAGCATGACCATCGGCGCGCACCGGGTCCGGTGCGTCGGCGTCGCCGGCAAGCGGGGACGGGCGTCGGCGCGTACGGCAGGATCGGTGCCATGGACGCGGACGTGTCACCGCCGTGGCGGCCGCCGACCCGCCACGAGGTCGCGGCGGCGGCCGGTCGCGGCCTGGTGGACGTCATCGGCCCTGGCCTGCGGGTGCTGTTCTGTGGTTTCAACCCGGGGCTCTACTCGGCAGCGGTGGGGGAGCACTTCGCCCGGCGGGGCAGCCGCTTCTGGCCGGCCCTGCACGGCGCGGGCTTCACCGACCGGGAACTGCGCCCGTGGGAGCGCGCCGAGCTGCTCCGGCAGGGGCTGGGCGTCACCAGCCTCAGCAACCGGGCCACGGCCCGGGCCGACGAGCTGACCGCCGCCGAGCTGGTCGCCGGGGTGACCCGGCTGGCGGTCAAGGTCGAGCGGCACCGGCCGCGGTGGGTGGCGGTGCTCGGGGTGACCGCGTACCGGATCGCGTTCGTCCGGCCGAAGGCCGCGCTGGGCCCGCAGCCGGAACGGGTGGGCCCGGCCCGGGTCTGGGTGCTGCCCAACCCCAGCGGCCTGAACGCCCACTTCCCGCTGCCGGCGCTGACCGCCGAGTTCGCCCGACTGCGGCGGGAGGTCGACCCTCAGACCCCGTCGGCCAGCGCCTCGTAGTAGGACCGCATGGCCGGGTGGTACTCGTCGAACTCCGGTCGGGGCGTGCCGTCCCGGGAGGCGACCAGCATGTCGAGGTAGTACTCCCAGCCGGCGCCCACCTCGGCGACGCCGTCGAGGCTGCCGAGGTGCTGGGTGAAGCGCAGCTCGGTCACGCCGTCGGTCTCGGTCAGCGCGAACCCCAGCAGCCAGTCGCCGTGATCGTCGACCATCGACACGGCCAGACGGCGGGGCGGTTCGCACTCCTCGACGCGTACGTCGCACCAGGGCTGCTGCTCCTCGTACGCCATCTGGACGCGGATGGTGTTGCCGGGCCGGGCGTCGCCCTCCCACGGGCCGAACCAGCGGGCCGTGCGCTCCGGGTCCGTGAGGCTCGCCCACACGTCCGCCGCCGGGGCGCGGAAGGTGCGGGTGAGGACGAGGTCGTGGCCGGTGGCGGTGCGGAACAGGCGGCCAGCGGGGGTACGGGTCATGCGGTGTGCTCCGTTCGATGGGCGGCCGGGCCGCGGGTGCGGCGTTCCCGGCGGGTTCGATAGACCTCGGTCTCCAGGGCGTCGAGGCGCTGTTCCCACCGGTCCGGCGCGACGATCCCGCCGAGCCAGTCGACGAGCGGGGCGAGCGGGGCGGGATCGAGGCGGTAGATCCTCGTGCGGCCGACCAGCTCGTCGCGGACCAGCCCGCTCTCGCGGAGCACCCGCAGATGGCGGCTGATCGCCGGGCGGCTGATGGTGAAGCGTTTGGCGATCTCGCCAGCGGCCAGCGGCGCGTCACGCAGCATGCTCAGGATGCGCCGCCGTACCGGGTCCGCGATCGCCGCGGCCACCTCGTCCACGCCGAGAAGCGTAACCCACAGGTTACGGATTACGAGACGCGGTGCGTCGATGGTGGGCACATGATCACGTGACCTGGCACTCTTGACGCATGCCAGCCCAGCTTCGATCCCGCCTGCTCGATTGGACCGTCGCCGTACCCGTGCTCGCGGTGCTGGTGTTGCTCGTGACGTGGGGGCGAGATCTTCCCGGCCCGGCCGTCGTGGTGGTCGCCGCGCTACTGGGCGGCGCGGTGCTCGCGGCCGTGCACCACGCCGAGGTGGTGGCGCACCGGGTGGGGGAGCCGTACGGCTCGCTGGTGCTCGCCGTCGCGGTCACCGTCATCGAGGTGGCCCTCATCGTCACCCTGATGATCAGCGGTCCGGAGAAGACCCAGTCGCTCGCCCGCGACACCGTCTTCGCCGCCGTCATGATCACGTGTAACGGCATCCTGGGCCTGTCCCTGCTGCTCGGGGCGCTGCGTCGGCGGGTGGCCGTGTTCAATCCCGAGGGCACCGGCGGCGCCCTCGCGACCGTGATCACCCTGGCCACGCTGAGCCTGGTCATCCCGGCCTTCACCACGGCCCGCCCCGGCCCGGAGTTCAGCCCGGCCCAGCTCACCTTCGCCGCCGTCGCCTCGCTCGCGCTGTACGGACTGTTCGTGCTGGTGCAGACCGGCCGGCACCGCGACTACTTCCTGCCGGTCGACACGCAGGGCCGGGTGATAGACGCGGAGGAACACGCCAAGCCGCCCACCACCCGCGCCGCGCTGGTCAGCCTCGCGCTGCTGCTGGTGGCGTTGGTCGCGGTGGTCGGCGACGCCAAGACCGTCTCACCGACCATCGAGGCCGGCGTGGCGGCCGCCAACCTGCCGCACGCGTTCGTCGGCGTGATCATCGCCCTGCTGGTGCTGCTGCCGGAGACCCTCGCCGCCGCCCGCGCCGCGCGCCGCGACCGCGTACAGATCAGCCTCAACCTCGCCCTCGGCTCCGCGATGGCCAGCATCGGTCTGACCATTCCGGTCATCGCCATCGCCTCGATCTGGCTGGACGGCCCGCTGCTGCTCGGCCTCGGCGGCACCCAGCTCGCGCTGCTGGCCCTCACTGCGGTGACGGCGGTGTTGACCGTCGTACCGGGGCGGGCCAACGTGTTGCAGGGCGGCGTCCATCTCGTGTTGCTGGCCGCGTTCGTCTTCCTCGCCGCCAGTCCGTGACACCGGCACGGGTTCGGCCGGGCGCTGCGGGCTCGGCGAATGGCGGGCTCGGCCCGGTCGACGCCGGATCGCTCGCTCAGCCGGCGGCCGGCGGGTCGTCGACCAGCCGGTCCGCGCGGGCGTTGAGGTAGCGCTGCTGCGCCAGGTTCGTCGAGCGCGCGGCCGCCAGCCGGTACGCCTCGCGCGCCGCGGCCCGCTCACCGATCAGTTCCCACAGGTGGGCGCGGGCGGCCGGCAGCCGCGGATCGTCGGCCAACCGGGCGTCGCCGTCCAGCCCGGCGAGCAGCGCCAGGCCGGCCCGCGCCCCCCTGCTCATCGCCACCGCGACGGCGTGGTTGAGCGCCACCACCGGGTTGTCGGACAGGCCGAGCAGCACCTCGTAGAGGGCGGTGATCTGGGCCCAGTCGGTGGCCGCCGCGCTCGGCGCCTCGTCGTGCACGGCCGCGATGGCCGCCTGGAGCTGGTACGGCCCGACGGGTCCGCGCGGCAGCGCCGCGCCGACCAACGCGACGCCCTCGGCGATCTGGTCGGCCCGCCACCGGGCGCGGTCCTGCTCGGCCATCGGCACCAACTCGCCGTGTGGACCGATCCGCGCTGGCGCGCGGGCGTCGGTGAGCAGCATCAACGCGAGCAGTCCCGTGACCTCGGGGTCGTCGGGCAGCAGCCGGCGCACCAGCCGCGTCAGCCGGATCGCCTCGGCGGTCAGGTCGGCGCGCAGCAGTCCCGGCCCGGCGGTACGCGCGTACCCCTCGGTGAACACCAGGTAGAGCACGTGCAGTACCGCGGCGACCCGATCGGCGCGCTCCGCTGCCGTTGGTGGCGCGAACCGGAGGCCGCTGTCGCGGATCCGCTGCTTTCCCCGGCTGATCCGCCGGGCCATGGTCGCCTCCGGCACCAGGAACGCGCGGGCCACCTCCGCGGTGCTCAACCCGCCGACCGCGCGCAACGTCAGCGCGATCTGCGACGCCGGGGGGAGCGCTGGATGGCAGCACAGGAACAACAGGATGAGCGTGTCGTCGGCGTCCTGGAGTCGGTCGGCGGCCGGCGCGAGCCACTGCTCCGGCAGCATCCACCGCGCCGCCGTCTCCTCCCGCCGCGCCCGCGCCTGGTCGCGCCGGAGCAGGTCGGTGAGCCGTCGGGACGCGACGGTAATCAACCACGCGCGGGGACTGTCCGGTACGCCGTCGCGCGGCCACGTGTCCGCCGCCGCGATCAACGACTCCTGTACCGCGTCCTCGGCCGTGTCGAAGTGCCCGAAGCGGCGTACGAGCGCGCCGAGGACCTGCGGCGCCAACTCGCGCAGCAGGTCCTCGGCGGGTGTCTCGGGCACCTGCTCAGCCGGCCAGGTCCTCGAAGCCGTCCAGCACCGGACGCACGTCCACGTACGCCCCCGGGGTGTCCGGGTCGACCAGGCCGGCGGCGATCTCGGTGGCCCGGTCGAGGCTGACGCACTCCACGACCGTGTAACCCGCCAGGACCTCCTGCGTCTCCGCGTACGGGCCGTCGGTGACCACGGGCGCCCCGCCCTGCACCCGCACGCGACGGGCGTGCACGGGCTCGCTGAGGCCCCGCGCGTCGACGAGTTCCCCGGACTCGGCGAGCGCCTGGTGGAACGTCTCCATGTGCTGGTGCATGGCCGCCACCTGCTCGGCCGACATGGCCGGCCGGTCGGAGGGCCGGCCCGTCAACGCGTCGTAGTCCCGCTGCGACCCGTAAAGCATGATCATGTATTTCATGGTGGCCTTCCTGTTCCCGGTGCCGCCCCGGCACCGCTCACCAGAAACGTCGAACCCAACCCCCCTCCCCGGACACCCCGGCCCCTCCCACCCCCGCCCCACCTCGCCCCCATCCCCGCCCTCACCCCGTTGATCATGAAGTTATTGCCATCGATCTCGGCGTGTCGGCGCAATAACTTCATGATCAACGGCGGCAGGGGGGTGGGGGGTGCGGGGTGGGGGATTATTGGCCGTAGGAGAGGCGGAGGCGGTTGTTGATCAGGTAGTTGAGGCGGTGGCGGAGGTAGCCGAGGGTGCTCTCGCTGGGCAGGTCCGCGTCGGGGGTGGTCAGTGTCCAGCGCACCGCACAGTCACCGCCGGGACGTCCGGGCGAGATGTCGAAACGGATCTCTTCCAGTGGCCAGTGCGGCCACAGCGACGACCACACCAGCAGTACCGGCGCGTACCCCGCCACCACCCGTGGCGGCACCTCGTCGTCGCGCAGTTCCAGCCAGGGTCGGCTTCCGGCCTCGTACGGGTCCCGCAGCGACCGCCACACGACATGCGCCGGGGCCGGCTGGCTTCGTCGACGGCTGCCCAGTACGTGCACGTCGCCCTCCCGACCGGACGGCCACCTCCGCCCCGGCCCATTGTGGCCGCCCAACCCCCCACCCTGCGAACCGTCCCCACCCCCACCCCCACCCGATGGCCCCGGTGATCAAGAGGTTCGCGTCACGACACGCCGGACAGGCTGACGCAGACTTCTTGATCACCGGGCCGAGTGGGAGGGGCCCGGGGGGTCCGGGTGGGGTTCTGCGCGGGGTGTGAACCGTCTGGGGCGGTTGTGCGTGAATCCGGTGGCGGGCGTGGTGGTCGTACCGTCGGGGTATGGCATGGTGCGGGCGCCGAGGTCTGGGGAGGCACAGTGGGGCCATGGTCGGGACGCGTCGCGCGGGGGCCCCTCGTGGGCCTGGTGGTCGTCGCGCTGGTGTCGCTCGCGTGCGCGGGCGGTGGGCTGGCCCAACCGGAGGGGGAACGTCCAGGGGCGAACCTGCGGGCCGCCTCGCCGGAGCCGAACACCACCCGCGCCGACAGCACCACCAGCGTGGCCGAGTTCAAACAGGACGTCGCCGACGCGCAGGCGATCGCGGAGCGCTACTGGGCGGCCCAGTTCAAGGCGTCCGGGCAGCGCTTCACGCCCATCCGGCGGGTCACCCCGTACCAGCGGGCCGGTGAGGTCTCCTGCGGCGGTCAGCCACTGCCGCGCAACAACGCGGTCTACTGCTCGCAGGACGACTTCATCGCGTACGACGTCGCCTGGTCGGTGGCGGCGTTCCGCGAGGTCGGTGACGCGTTCGTGTTCTACCTGCTCGGTCACGAGTACGCCCACGGCATCCAGGTGCGCCTGGGCATCAACTACAGCTTCACCATCCAGCAGGAGTTGCAGGCCGACTGCATGGCCGGGGCGTACCTCGGCGACTCGGTGCGCGCCGGCGACCTGAGACTCGCCGAGGGCGACCTGGACGAGTTTCGCGAGGGCGTGGCGGCGGTCGGTGACGACCCGGACCAGCCGTGGTTCGCCGAGGGCGCGCACGGCACCGCCGAACAGCGCACCGACACGTTCTTCCGTGGCTACGAACGCTCGCTGAAGGAGTGCGACCTGAGCTGAGCGGGGTTGCCCCGGTCACCCTCGGAGCCGTTGCCGCCACCGGCGGCGGACCCGGCTGGCAGGATCGCCGGTGTCGGCCACGACCCCTGGAGGATCCGCTGAGCAGCCAACACCCCGCCGCCGTGCTCTTCGACATGGACGGCACGCTGGTCGACAGCGAGAAGCTGTGGGACGTCGCGTTGCAGGAGCTGGCCCGCGAGTACGGCGGGGAGCTGTCCGCCGACGCCCGCCGGTCGATCATCGGCACCGCCATGGCCGAGTCGATGC
Organism: Micromonospora sp. DT44; assembly: GCF_049841635.1. Classification (NCBI taxonomy): domain Bacteria; kingdom Bacillati; phylum Actinomycetota; class Actinomycetes; order Micromonosporales; family Micromonosporaceae; genus Micromonospora; species Micromonospora sp. DT44. The sequence continues at coordinate 23,093 of NZ_JBNCKS010000022.1, forward strand.
GCATCCTGCACGACGACCTGGGCCAACCCGAGCGTGATCCGGAGATCAGCGCGGCGTGGATCAACGCGCGGATCCTGGAGCTGTTCCGTACCGGTCTGCCCTGGCGGCCGGGCGCGTTCGAGCTGCTGCACGCGGTCCGCGCGGCGGGAGTCCCCACCGCCCTGGTCACCTCCAGCCCCCGGGCGCTGGTCGAGGTCGCCCTGGACACCCTCGGGCGGGACACCTTCGACGTGGTGGTCGCGGGTGACGAGGTGGTGGCGGCCAAACCGCACCCCGAGCCGTACCTGACCGCCGCCCGGCGTCTCGGTGCCCCGATCGAGCGGTGTGTGGCGATCGAGGACTCACCGACCGGGGTGGCCAGCGCGCTCGCCTCCGGGGCGGCCGTGCTGGCCGTACCCGCCGAGGTGCCGTTGCCCCCCATCGCCGGCGTACACCAGGTGCGAAGCCTGGTCGGCGTGGACCTGGAGGCGCTGGCGGCGCTGCTGACCGACCGCGCCGCGGCCTGACAGAAAGCCGCAGCCGGAAAGAACGAGGGGGCCCCGCGGTGCGGGACCCCCTCGTTTGTCGGACCTGGCGTCAGTCGTGGGCGATCGCGCCCAGGACGTTGATCCGGGCCGCCCGCACAGCGGGGAGCACCGCGGCCACCACCCCGATGAGCGCGGCGAAACCGAGGAAGACGACCATCTGCCCCCAGGGGAGGTTCAGGTCGGTGATGCCCTCGTCCTTGAGCGCCTCGACCACCGCGGCACCGAGGCCGGTGCCGACCGCCACGCCCAGCAGCGCGCCGAACACGGAGATCACCACCGCCTCCACGGTGATCATGCCCATCGTCTGGCCGCGCCGCAGGCCGATCGCCCGCAGTAGACCCAGCTCGCGGGTCCGTTCCAGCACCGACAGCGCCATGGTGTTGACGATGCCGAGCCCGGCGATGATGATGGCCAGCCCCAACAGGATCTTGATCATCATGAGCAGCCCGTCGAGCGAACTCGTCTGCTGCTTGATGAACGCGTCTCGGTCGGCCACCGATACCTCGGGGCTGTCCGCGAGCAGCGTCTCCACCCGCGGTTGCACGTCGGCCACCCGGGCTCCCGGCGCGAGCTGGATGAAGCCCTGGATGGGCTGCGGGATCGCGAAGTCCTTCGCCGCCGTTGCCGGCAACGTCACCGGGTTGGTCAGCTGCGAGGACTCGTAGATGCCGCTGATCGTGTACGTGCGAGCCTCGCCCCGGGTCAGCTGCACGCTCACGGTCGAGCCGACCGACCAGCCCCGGGACTTGGCGGTGTCGGAGCTGGCGAGCATCTGCGTCGGCGAAAGCCGGTCGATGTCACCCGCGGCGGCCTTCGCGCCGAAGATCTGCCGCAGTGACGCGATGTCGCTGCTCGCCGCCACCCACGTGCTCTCGCCGTCGATGCGCCCCATGTCGCCGTACTCGCCGTCGACCATCCGCACGCCGGGCAACGTCTTCACCTGGTCCAGCACGCCCGGGTCGAAGCTCGGCGGACGCGGACCGCCCTGCTGGCCGGCGATCACCAGCTCGGCCTTGATGTTGTCCTGGGCGAGCGCGCTGATGCTGCTCTTGGCCGAGTCCAGGATCACGGTGATGCCGGTGACCAGCGCGATGCCGACCATCAGCGCGGCGGCCGTGATGGCGGTGCGGCGCGGGTTGCGCCCGGAGTTGAGCCGGCCCAGCTTGCCCGGCACCGACCAGGAGAAGATCGCACCGAGCAGGTTCACCACCGGCCGGCTGATCAGTGGAGTCAGCAGCGCCACGCCGATGAAGGAGAACAGCACGCCGCCGAGGATGGTGGCGAGCGTCTGGCCGCCCGCGTTGCCGCTGAGCCCCAGGAACAGCAGCACCGCGCCGATGCCGGTGACCACCGACCCCGCCACGGTGATCTTGGTCAATGACCGGTCGGGCGTGGCCACGTCCTGCATGGCGGCGATCGGCGGGATCCGGGATGCCCGCAGCGCCGGCACCAGGGCCGCCACCACGGTGATCACCAGGCCGACGCCGAACGACCCGATCACGGCCGCCGCCGGCACGCCGATCCCGGCCAGGGTCAGACCACCGGCCAGCTTGCCGAAGAGGAACGCCAGCAGCGCGCCCACCCCGATGCCGGCGGCGAGACCGAGCACCGACGCGAGCAGGCCGACCGCGACGGCCTCCAGCACCACCGAGCCGATGATCTGACGGCTGCTCGCCCCGATGGCGCGCATCAGCGCCAACTCCCGGGTGCGCTGCGCCACGATGATCGAGAAGGTGTTGAGGATCAGGAACGTGGCGACCAGCAGCGCCACCGCGGCGAAGCCCAGGAGGATCTTGTTGAAGAACGACAGGCCCTCCTTCAGGCTCGACGCGGCGTCTTCGGCCAGTTGCTCGCCGGTTTTCACGTCGAAGTCCGCACCCAGGGTGCGGGCCATGTCGTCGCGCAGCTTCTCGTCGGAGACCCCGCCGGCGGTGCGGACGGTGACGCTGCTGAAGGTGTCCGGTTCGCCGAGCATCAGCCGCTGCGCCACCGGGGTGGTGAAGAAGACCTCGTTGACGCCGCCGATCGAGTCCCGGTCACCGCTGTAGCCGGCGATGCCGACCAGGGTGAAGTCCCGCTTCTTCGACTCGAACGCGGTCAGCACGCCGACCTTCTCGCCGACGCGCACCTTCGCGGACGTGGCCAGCGACTTATTGATCACGATCTCGTCGTCGGCCTGCGGAGCGCGGCCCTCGCGCAGTTGCAGCAGGTCGCTCTCGCCGACCCAGTTCTCACCGAGCTGCGGCGGACCGAACGACGTGACGACCTTGCCGTTGCTGCCGATCACCCGTGCGCCGTCGGCGTTGACGACACCGGTCGCGGAGGCCACCCCCGGCACCTGCTTGACCCGGTCGACCACGGCGGCCGGCAGCGGAGCGGAGGTCTGCTCGCCCTCCAACTCGCTGACCTCGATCTTTGGCTTCGCCGCGACGTTCACGTCGATCTCGGAGAAGCCGTCGGCGAACACCGAGTCGAAGGAACGACCCAGCGTGTCGGTCAGCACGAACGCGCCCGAGACGAACATGACCCCGAGCACCACCGCCAGCGCGGACAGGATCAGCCGGACCTTGCGGGCCAGCAGACTCTTGAGTGTCGCCCGGAACATCAGTTGCCCACCTCGGCCGGAGTGTCCAGCTTCTTCATGGTGTCCAGCACGGTGTCGGCGGTCGGCTCGATCAGCTCCGACACGATCTGACCGTCGGCCAGGAAGACCACCCGGTCGGCGTACGCGGCGGCGGTCGGGTCATGGGTGACCATCACGATGGTCTGACCGTGCTCGCGCACCGAGTCGCGCAGGAAGCCGAGCACCTCCGCGCCGGAGCGCGAGTCCAGGTTTCCGGTCGGCTCGTCCGCGAAGATCACCTCGGGGCGGGCGACCAGCGCCCGCGCGCACGCCACCCGCTGCTGCTGACCGCCGGAGAGCTGCGCCGGCCGGTGGTCCAGCCGGTCCTGCAGGCCCACCGTCCTGATTACCGTGTCGTACCAGGCCGGGTCCGGCTTGCGCCCGGCGATCGACATCGGCAGCAGGATGTTCTCCTTCGCGGTGAGCGTCGGCAGCAGGTTGAACTGCTGGAAGATGAAGCCCACCTTCTCCCGGCGTAGCTTCGTCAGCCCCGAGTCGCCCAGCCCGGTGACCGTCGTCTCACCGATCGACACCGTCCCCCGGGTCACCGAGTCCAGACCGGCGAGGCAGTGCATCAACGTGGACTTGCCGGAACCCGACGGCCCCATGATCGCGGTGAAGCGGCCACGTTCGAACTCCGCGCTGACCCCCCGCAGCGCGATGACCTGGGCCTCGCCGCTGCCGTACACCTTCCACACGTCGTTCGCCCGGGCCGCGGCCTGCGCCTGCCGGCCTACCGTCGCGGTCACGTCATCTACCTCTTCCGTCTGTCCGAATCTCACGCCGCCCCCCGATGGTCCGGCGCGACCGTTCAATCATCGGCGCTGCGAGCGTCCATCCCGTCCGCCCCTGGGGGGACACGCAGCGGATTTCCCGCTGCGGGTGCACCCCCATGCCGCATCAGGGTTGCCCCTGACCCGACGGCCGATCGACCGGTTTCGCACACTTCCCCCGCACGTCACAGGAGGGTCAACCGCGCGGCGCCGCCTCCGGTCACGGTAGGTGACGACGGCAACCCGGGCCGTCCCTCCACGGGGGATCTTCGGGTACGCCAGGTGAGGTAGTCGCCGTGCGGCGACTACGCCCGTGGGCGGACCAGACCCGACTCGTATGCCAGCACGACGGCCTGCACGCGGTCGCGTAGCCGCAGCTTGGTCAGCAGGTGCCCGACGTGGGTCTTGACAGTCGTCTCGCTGACCGACAACACCGACGCGATCTCGGCGTTGGACAGTCCGCGGGCCACCTGCACCAGCACCTCACGTTCCCGGTCGGTGAGCGCGTTGAGCGCCGCCGACGGCGTCGCCGCCGGGTCGGGCAACAGGTCGGCGAAGCGGTCCAGCAGTCGCCGCAGGATCCGTGGCGCGACCACCGCGTCCCCGCCGGCCACCGTGCGGATCGCCGCGATCAGCTCCTCGGCGGGTACGTCCTTGGCCAGGAATCCGCTCGCGCCCGCCCGCAGCGCCCCCACCACGTACTCGTCGAGGTCGAACGTCGTCAGCACCAGCACCCGCACCGGCAGGCGGGAGTCGACGATGGCCCGGGTCGCCGCCACCCCGTCCATCCGGGGCATCCGGATGTCCATCAGCACGACGTCGGGCAGGAGCCGTCGGGACAGCTCCACAGCCTCCACGCCGTCACCGGCCTCCGCCACCACGTCCAGGTCGCCCTCGGCGCCCAACACCATCCGGAAGCCCGTCCGCAGCAGCGGCTGGTCGTCGGCGAGCAGGATCCGTACCGGCCGCGCCGGGGCCACCCGATCGCTCATGTCGTCTCCCGTCCCCGCTCCACCGGCCTGTGCGTCGCGGACCACGGTAGAGGTCGGCCGGGCGCCCTGTCCCGACCCGGACAGCACCGCTCCGGTCGGGCGGTGCCGGGGCTCGGCCCTCCTGACGCCGTCGATCTTGCACTTTCTGCTGGGATAAATGGTGCGAATCCGATGGAGTCGACATCCGAAAGTGCAAGATCGGCGGCGCGGGGCGGGGCAGGGCGGGCGGGGGCGGCGCGAGCGGCGCGTGGCGCGCGCGGCGGGGTTACTCGTCGGCGCCGGGGGGTGTGGGGGTGGTGCGGGCGTCGCGGAGGGGGTCGGCGGTTGTCGCCGTGACGGGGAACGGGGGTGGGGTGCCGCCGAACGTGGGGCACAGCGCCTGGTGACTGCACCAGTCGCACAGCTTGCTCGGACGGGGTCGGAAGTCCTGCCGGGCGGTGGCCTGCTCGATCGCCCGCCACAGCGCCACCACGGTGCGCTCGAAGCGGACCAGCTCGTCGGCGTCGGGCGTGTAGTCCAACACCTCGGCGTCGCGCAGGTAGAGCAGGCGCAGCACCCGGGGCACCACCCCACGGGTGCGCCACAGCACCAGCGCGTAGAACTTCAGTTGGAACAGCGCCCGCGCCTCGAACGCCTCCCGGGGCGCGCCGCCGGTCTTGTAGTCGACCACCCGCAGCGCGCCGTCCGGGGCCACGTCGAGCCGGTCGAGGTAGCCCCGGATCAGCAGCTCCTCGTCGACGACCGCCGAGATCAGGCTCTCGCGCTCGGCCGGTTCCAGGCGGGTCGGATCCTCCACCGCGAAGTAGCCCTCGAGCAGCCCCGCCGCCGAGCGTAGGAACTCCACCGGGCCGGCCGGCTCGGCGTCGTCGAAGATCGCGGCCAGCTCCGGCTGCTCGGTGACCAGTCGGTCCCACTGGGGGGCCACCAGGTCACCGGCCGCGGCCGGTGTGCGGCTCGACGCGGGCAGGTCGAACAGCCGCTCCAGCACCGCGTGCACCAGCGTGCCCCGGGCCTGCTCAAGGGTCGTCCGCTCGGGCAGCCGGTCGATGCTGCGGAACCGGTATAGCAGCGGGCAGGTCTTGAAATCCGCCGCCCGCGAGGGCGACAGCGAGGCCCGCACCGTCGGCGGCGTCTGCGCCGGGGGAGTGGACTGGGGGGTGGTGACCGGTTCCGCCGTCATGTGCGCAAAGGTTAGGGCACCGGTGTGACACCGCCCGCCGCCCGCCCCGCAGGTGACCGGTCCGTAGCATCGGTGCGATGGAGCAGACCTCCCGGCCGTCGCGCCGGTCCGACCGGCGACCCGGTCTGAGCGTGGGCCGGGTGTTCGGGGTGCCCCTGCACCTCAACGCGTCGATGCTCCTGCTCGCCGTGCTGGTGGCCGTGCTCTACGCCGAGTTCGCCCGCCGACAACTGGACCTGCCGCAGATCAGCGGTTACCTCATCGGCTTCGGATTCGTGGTCTCCCTGCTCGGCTCGGTGCTGCTGCACGAGCTGGGCCACGCGCTCACCGCCCGCCGCTACGGCATCGGTGTGCGGGGAATCACCCTCGAACTGCTCGGCGGGTACACCGAGATGGAGCGGGACGCCCCGACGCCCCGGATCGACCTGCTGGTCTCGCTGGCTGGCCCGGCGGTCTCCGCGGTGCTCGGCGCCCTCGCGGTCGCCGCCACCCTCGCCCTGCCGCCGGGCACCGTCGGCCATCAGCTCGCCTTCCAGCTCGCGCTGAGCAACGTCATCGTCGCGGTGTTCAACATCCTGCCCGGGCTGCCGCTGGACGGCGGCCGGGCGCTACGCGCCGCCGTGTGGGGTCTCACCCGCGACCGGCACCGTGGCACCGAGGTCGCCGGCTGGGCCGGCCGCGTCGTCGCCGTCGGCACCGCCGCGCTGGTCGGGTTACTGACCGCCACCGACCACCTGGCCCCGGTCGCGCTGCCGCTGATGCTGCTGGTCGCCGTCACCCTCTGGCGCGGCGCCGGGCAGTCGATCCGCGCCGCGCGGGTCAGCCGACGGTTCCCGCTGATCGACCTGGCTCAACTGGCGCGGCCAATCTGGCCGGTGACCACCGGCACACCGCTGGCCGAGGCCCAGCGCCGCCGCGCCGAGGGCGGGCAGCCCGCCGCCGCGCTGCTGGTCACCGACTCCACCGGCATCCCGGTGGCGTTGGTCGACCCGGCCGCCGCCGCGGCCGTACCCGTCGAGCGTCGCGCCTGGCTGGCGGTGGACTCCGTGGCCCGGCCGCTCACCGCGCTCCCCACCCTGACGCTCGGACTCGACGGCGAACGGGTGATGGAGGCCGTGCAGACCCACCCGGGCGCGCAGTACGTGGTGACGTCAGGCGAAGATGTCGTCGGCATTCTGCACATCGGGGACCTGGCACAGCTCCTCGAACCCAACCGGAAGATGACACCGTGACCGCAACTCCCTCCACCGTCGCAGCCGACGACGCCCCCCGGACGCTGACACCCGTGCACCGAGGCCCGTTCCGGCCCGGCGACCGGGTGCAGCTGACCGACCCCAAGGGGCGGATGCACACCGTCACGTTGGAGCACGGCAAGGAGTTCCACACCCACCGCGGCATCCTGGCGCACGACGCACTGATCGGGCTGCCCGACGGCAGCGTGGTGACCACCTCCGGCGGCGGCACCGCGTTCCTGGCGCTGCGTCCGCTGCTGTCGGACTACGTGCTCTCCATGCCGCGCGGCGCCCAGGTGATCTACCCGAAGGACTCGGCGCAGATCGTCGCGATGGGCGACATCTTCCCCGGCGCGAAGGTCCTCGAGGCCGGCGCCGGCTCCGGCGCGCTGAGCTGCTCCCTGCTGCGCGCCGTCGGCACCGAGGGCGAGCTGCACTCGTTCGAGGTACGCGACGACTTCGCCCAGATCGCCAAGCGCAACGTCGAGGCGTTCTTCAACGGGCCGCACCCGTCGTGGCACCTGCACGTCGGCGACGTCGCGCAGTGCCAGGAGACCGGCTTCGACCGGATCATCCTGGACATGCTCACCCCCTGGGAGACCCTCGACATGGTCGAGCGGGCGTTGGTGCCCGGCGGCGTGTTCATCGGTTACGTGGCCACCACTCCGCAGCTCTCCGAGCTGGTCGAGGCGCTGCGTGAGCGCGGCGGCTGGACCGAGCCGCGCGCCTGGGAGTCGCTGGTGCGCGACTGGCACGCCGAGGGCCTCGCCGTCCGACCCGACCACCGGATGATCGCGCACACGGCGTTCCTGGTCTCGGCGCGCAAGCTCGCCCCGGGCGTCACCGCGCCGCCGCGCCGCCGCAAACCCAGCAAGGGCACCGAGGCGTACGTGCAGCGCCGCGAGGACCTGCGCGCGGCCGAGGCGGCCCGCCAGGCCGCCGCCGCCCAGGCCGCCGACGCGCAGCCCGACGCGACGGGGGAGATGGACAGGCCGTGACCATCGGTGAGCGGGGGGAGGCGGCCCGATGAGCCGACCGGGTTACGGCGGCGGCGACCTGCCCGCCGTGTTTCCGGACTGGTCGCCCTACCAGGACCTGGAGTCGGCGGCGCGCGCCTATCTGCGGGACCCGGACGTCGCGCTGGAAGCGCTCGGCGGGGTGCTACGCGGCGCCTCGGTGCTCGGCTTCACCCTGGAACGCTTCGTCAACGAGGTCAACGGCGTGTGGCAGGAGGTCGTCGTCTGCGACGGCAGCCGGCTGATCCTCTGGCACGGCGAGGACGTGCCGCCGGAGGAGGGGCCGCCGGGTTCGATGACGTCGTCGCTGCGGGTGGTGCCCGTGTCCACGGTCACCGAGGTGGGCTGTCGACGTCGGCTGAACCGCTCCGACAGCGGCGAGATCCGGGTCGACAGCATCGACGTCTACCTGCTGCTCACCTCGCTGGACGAGGCGCCGCCGAGCGAAGAGATGGCCGGTACGCCCCGGCACGACGCGCTGCGGTTCGGCAAGACCCTCGACGACGGTGGGGCCGGGCAGATCGCCCGGCTGGAGGAGTTCGCGCGGCTGGTCGCCTCGGTGGTCGGCCGCCCGATGCTCTGAGGCGTACCCCGTTCGGGCCGGCGTCGCGCGGACCTCGCGGCGTCGGTTCAGTCGTCCTCGGCGTCCGGGCCGGCGACCTCGACGCCGTCGCCGCGCACCACGTGGATGCAGTCGCCCGGGCACTCCTTCGCGGAGTCGATCACTTCGAGTCGCAGGTGCTCGGGCACATCGACGCGGCTGCCCGGGGCCAACCTCAGCTCACCGTCGGCGCCCTTGACGTACGCCAGGCCGTCGATGTCGAACTCGAACACCTCTGGCGCGTACTGCACGCAGAGCCCATCGCCCGTGCAGAGATCCTGGTCCACCCAGACCTGCAACTGGTCGGTCGCGACCTCGGCCACCGGTGCACCCCCCATGTTCTCCCGTACCAGCCTCCGACGGTACCCGAACGCGGTTAACGACCCCGCAGACCACCCCTTGGCGATCAAGGTTCAGTGACGAGGGTGTTGCGTGGGACCGAATCGGGCTCATAGCGGCTAGTGTTAGCTCAGAACGTTCAAGCCCCCCGGGGAGGTGGGACGTGGCAGCACGCAGCGACGACGCGGACTCGCGCGCCGCACGGTGGGAGAAGGAAGCCCACGATCTCTCCACGCAGGTCGCGTTCCTTCAGGAGGAACTCGCCCTGGTGCGGCGCAAGTTGACCGAAAGCCCCCGACACGTCCGGCAGCTCGAAGAGCGGCTGGCGGCCACCCAGGCACAGTTGGCGCGGCTGACCGAGAACAACGACCGGCTGGTGAGCACCCTCAAGGAGGCTCGCACGCAGATCGTCACGCTCAAGGAGGAGATCGACCGGCTCGCACAGCCGCCGAGTGGCTACGGAGTCTTCCTGGCCAAGCACGACGACGGCACCGTGGACGTGTTCACCGGCGGCCGCAAACTGCGGGTCGCCGTCTCGCCCTCGCTGGACGTGGCCGAGCTGCGCCGCGGCCAGGAGGTCCTGCTCAACGACGCGCTCAACATCGTCGACGCGTTCGGGTACGAGCGGGTCGGCGAAGTGGTGATGCTCAAGGAGATCCTGGAGGGGCCGAACGGCGGGCCGGGCGACCGGGCGCTGGTGGTCTCCCACTCCGACGAGGAGCGCATCGTGCACCTCGCCGAGACGCTCATCGGCTCGGCGATCCGGGCCGGCGACTCGCTCATGATCGAGCCCCGCTCGGCGTACGCGTACGAGCGGATCCCGAAGAGTGAGGTCGAGGAGCTGGTCCTGGAGGAGGTGCCCGACGTCGACTACTCCGACATCGGTGGCCTTCAGTCCCAGATCGAGCAGATCCGCGACGCGGTGGAGCTGCCGTTCCTGCACGCGGACCTGTTCCGTGAGCACCAGCTCCGGCCGCCCAAGGGCATCCTGCTCTATGGGCCGCCCGGCTGCGGCAAGACGCTGATCGCCAAGGCGGTGGCCAACTCCCTGGCCAAGAAGATCGCCGAGCGGCAGGGCAAGGAGAAGCACACCAGCTTCTTCCTGAACATCAAGGGCCCGGAGCTGCTCAACAAGTACGTCGGCGAGACCGAGCGGCACATCCGGCTGATCTTCCAGCGGGCTCGGGAGAAGGCCGGTGAGGGCACCCCGGTGATCGTGTTCTTCGACGAGATGGACTCGATCTTCCGGACCCGTGGCTCCGGCGTCTCGTCCGACGTGGAGAACACCATCGTCCCGCAGTTGCTCAGCGAGATCGACGGCGTGGAGGGGCTGGAGAACGTCATCGTCATCGGCGCCTCCAACCGGGAAGACATGATCGACCCGGCGATCCTGCGCCCGGGCCGGCTCGACGTGAAGATCAAGATCGAGCGGCCGGACGCCGAGGCGGCCAAGGACATCTTCTCCAAGTACATCCTCTCCGGGCTGCCACTGCACCCGGACGACCTCGCCGAACACGGCACCGACGCGCAGGCCACGGTGGCCGCGATGATCGACGCCGTCGTTCTGCGGATGTACTCGGAGACCGAGGAGAACCGCTTCCTCGAGGTCACCTACGCCAACGGTGACAAGGAGGTCCTCTACTTCAAGGACTTCAACTCCGGCGCGATGATCCAGAACATCGTCGACCGGAGCAAGAAGATGGCCATCAAGGAATTCCTCACCTCCGGTCGCAAGGGCCTACGCCTGCAGCATCTCCTCGACGCCTGCGTCGACGAGTTCCGCGAGAACGAGGACCTGCCCAACACCACCAACCCCGACGACTGGGCCCGCATCTCCGGCAAGAAGGGCGAACGGATCGTCTACATCCGTACGCTCGTCTCCGGCGGCAAGGGCACCGAGGCCGGCCGGTCCATCGAGACCGCCAGCAACACCGGCCAGTACCTGTAGGCAAGCGCTGACATCAGCGGGGCCCGAGACGCGTCGCGTCCCGGGCCCCGCTCGTCACACCGGCCCACGCCCGCTCACCCGAACCGGTACGCTGTGGCGCTTCCAGCCCTGCGAAACGTCGAGGATCCGCGTGCCGTCCGAACTCACCGTCACCGACCCGCCGGCACGCCCTGCGGTCGACCCGCGGACCCCGCCTCCCACCCGCCCGTACCGCGCGTTGCTCGTCGCGCTGGCGGTCGCCTGGCTGGTACCCGCGGTGGCGTACCCCCTGCACCTGGCCTGGCTGCTGCCCCCGCTCGTGCTGCTGGCCACGGCCAGCCTGCTACGCGGCGGCCGCACCCTGCTCGACCGGCTCGTGCTCGCCATGCTGCTGCTCGTCGGCGTCACCACCGCCGCCGGGCTGCTCTTCACCCTCTGGCCCTGGGGGCTGCACCCCGTCGCGGTCAGCGGTACCGCGCTCACCGTCCTCGCCCTCATCGCCGTGGTGACCGGCCGACGTCCCGCCCTGCCCCGGCCCGGCTGGACCGACCTGCTGCCGGTCGTCACCGCCGTCGCCGTCGTCGGCTACCTCGCGTCGCCCTGGCTGCGGGCCACCGCGCTCGTCGGCCGCCTCAGCCTGCTCGCCCTCGGCGAGGACAACTTCCGGCACGTCGCCCTCGTCGACGCCATCGGCCGGCTCGGCGGGTACGTCTTCCTCGACCCGTCGGCCGCCCGCGACGACATCGTCTCCCTGCTCGCCCGCTACCCGCAGGGCTGGCACCTCACCACCGCCGTGCTCGACACGCACTTGCGCTCCGCCACCGGCACCCCGAGCGGAGCCAGCACCCTCAGCCACTACGAGTGGTGGTGCTTCGCCACCTTCGGCCTGCTCGTGCTCACCCTCTTCTGGGCCGCCCAACGGCTTCCCGGCCCCCTGCACCCGCTGCACCGGGTCGTCCTGACCGTCGTCGTCGGCGCCCTCGTCCTCGGCAGCCAACTGCCCCGGCTGCTGATCGCCGGCTACCCCAGCGAGGTGCTGGGGCTCGCGCTCGCCGTCGCGCTGACCGCACTCGTCGTACGCCCGCTCGCCGGCAACCGGGAACAACTCATCCTGTTCGGCGCGCTGCTCACCGGCATCGGTTTCACCTACTACCTGTTCCTCCCCCCGGCCGGACTGCTCGTGCTCGGCTGGCTCGTCGCGCACCGCCGGGAGTTGCTCCGCATCCGCCGGACCGTGCTCGCCGTCGGCCTGGTCACCGCCCTGCTCGCCCCGCTGCCCCTGCTGCTGGGCATCTTCGCCGCGGGCCAGACCGAAGCCCTTGACGCCAAGGCCGGCCTGGAACTCGCCGAGGCCTGGCGGGCCCTGCTGGGCCTCACCCCGATCGTCCTCATCGGCCTGGTGATCCAGGCCCGTCGCGCCGACCGGGCCTGGCGCCGGCACCTCGCCGCCGTGCTGGTGGCCGTCGGCTTCGCCCTCGTCATCGCCTTGGCCAACATCCTCAGCGGCATCCAACCCGCCTACTACTTCATGAAGGGCGTGCACCTCGCCACCGTCGGGCTCATCGTCGGCACCGCCGCCCTGGTCGTGCTGCTGCCCGTGCCGAAGGCCGACGCGCGCGCGAACCGGGCCCGCGCCGTCGCCGTCCCCGCGCTCGCCGCCGCCCTGGCCGTGCTCACCGTCGTGATCCTCTGCGGGCTCACCGGTTGGAGTCGGAGCCTGCTCGTGGTGAACAAGCAGAGCTGGACCCAACTCTGGGTCCAGAACAGCGTCGACAAGCCGTCGAGGGCCGCCCAGGTCTGCGCCGCCGCCTACCGCCGCTTCCCTCACCAGCCGGGCACCGTCACCGTCGTGCTCGACCGCGGCGGCTACCGCGGCTACCTCGAATCGATCTGCCTCTCCGCCCTGCAGGGCACCACCGCGCAGACCGAACGGGCCATCTACCTGCCCGTATTCGACGAACCCGAGCGCACCCGCAAGATGCTGCGCGGGGCACGCGGCCCGATCCGGCTGGTGATCAGCGATCCCGCCGCGCAACGACGCGTCGACAAACTGCTGACCAGGTACCCGGACCTACGCGGCCGGGTCACCACCGTTCAAATGCACATCAAGTACTGAACGCGGCGGGCGGGACGCGGGGCGACACCCGTGACCCGCCCGCACCGGCGCGCCCCCGACCCCGAACAGTCGGACTACGCTCGACATGACGGGCACCGGGTCGGGCGAGCGAAGCGGGTAGGTCGATGAGCGTAAGACGGATCATGGGCACCGAGGTCGAGTACGGCATCTCCGTGCCCGGCCAGGCCGGAGCCAACCCGATGGTCACCTCGTCCCAGGTGGTCAACGCCTACGGGGCCCGGCCCGAACTCAACCGGGGCGGTCGCGCCCGCTGGGACTACGAGGAGGAGTCGCCGCTGCGCGACGCCCGCGGCTTCACCTACTCCGGGGCCGCCTACGACCCCGCCGAGGCCCTCGCCGACGAGGACCTGGGCCTGGCCAACGTGATACTCACCAACGGCGCACGCCTCTACGTGGACCACGCGCACCCCGAATACTCCACCCCCGAGGTCACCACCCCCCGCGACATCGTGCGCTGGGACAAGGCCGGCGAGCGGGTGATGGCCGAGGCGTCCCGCCGCGCCGCCACCATCCCCGGCAGCCAGCCCATCCACCTCTACAAGAACAACACCGACAACAAGGGCGCGAGCTACGGCGCCCACGAGAACTATTTGATGCGCCGGCAGACCCCGTTCGCCGACATCGTGGCGTACCTGACGCCCTTCTTCGTGACCCGCCAGATCGTCTGCGGTACCGGCCGCGTCGGCATCGGACAGGACGGCGGGCAGAGCGGCTTCCAGATCTCCCAGCGCGCGGACTTCTTCGAGGTCGAGGTCGGCCTCGAGACCACCCTCAAGCGCCCGATCATCAACACCCGCGACGAGCCGCACGCCGACGCCGACAAGTACCGCCGGCTGCACGTCATCATCGGCGACGCCAACCTCTCCGAGATCTCCACCTACCTCAAGGTGGGCACCACCGCGCTGATCCTCACCATGATCGAGGAGAAGGCGCTCAGCGCCGACCTCGGCATCGCCGACCCCGTCAGCGAACTGCGCGCGGTCAGCCACGACCCGTCCCTCACGCACCTCATGCGGCTGCGCGACGGCCGCCGGCTGACCGCCCTGGACGTGCAGTGGGCGTACCTCGAACGGGTGCGGTCCTTTGTCGACGACCGCTACGGCGCCGACGTCGACGAGCAGACCGCCGACGTGCTGGACCGGTGGGAGGGTGTCCTGGACCGGCTCGGCCGCGACCCGATGCTCTGCGTGGACGAGTTGGACTGGGTGGCCAAGCTACGGCTGCTGGAGGGCTACCGGGAGCGGGAGAAGCTCGGCTGGGGCTCCCACAAGCTCCAGCTCGTCGACCTGCAGTACTCCGACGTACGCCAGGAGAAGGGCCTCTACAACCGGCTCGTCTCCCGTGGGGCCATGAAGACGCTGCTCACCGACGAGGAGGTCCGCAGCGCGATGACCGAGCCCCCGGAGGACACCCGGGCCTACTTCCGGGGCCGCTGCCTCGCGCAGTACGCCTCCGAGGTGGTCGCCGCGAGCTGGGACTCGGTGATCTTCGACGTGGGCCGGGAGTCGCTGGTCCGGGTACCGATGATGGAGCCGGAGCGGGGCACCCGCGCCCACGTCGGGGCCCTGTTCGACCGCTGCGCCAGCGCCAAGGACCTGCTGGAGACGCTGACCGGCGGCTGAACGCGCGAACCGAATGCCCGCTGTGCGCCGCAAGCCGGCGCGCGGCGGGCTTTTCGTCGTCCGGGCGAGGTAAGTTCATCGCAGGCGATCGTGGAGGAGGCAGCAATGGCCACTCATGACAGCGGCGGCCAGTCGCAGTCCGGCAAGTCCCGCCAGGGCGAGGAGATCGAGGACGTCACCACCGAGGCGAACCCCGAGGTGGCTGAGCGGCACGCCGAGATCACCGAGGACGTCGACGACCTGCTCGACGAGATCGACTCCGTCCTGGAAGAGAACCCAGAAGAGTTCGTGAGGGGTTATGTACAGAAAGGAGGTGAATGATAGTAAATGTCTTATTCGCCGGGCGGCGTCGATAAGACATGTCCGCAGTGCAAGAGGATGCTGGCCAGCACGGAGTTCCACCGTGATCGGCGAAGGAAGGACGGGCTGGCCTTCTACTGCAAGATCTGCGCCGCCGCACGGTCGGAGGCAAGTCGGCGCAAGCGCGGTATCGCCCCGCAGCGGAAATCACCCACGCCCGTCGGTGAAGGCCTTAAGTGGTGTCCAGACTGTGATCAGATCAAGCACTTGAACGACTTTCCGACCACCTCGACCAAGGCGAGTGGTCGACACAGCTACTGCAAGCCCTGCCACAACGCCCGTGGTAAAGAGACGGCGCAACGACTCTACGGCGGCACGCGCGAGTACCACCTGCGGCATCGTTACGGCGTGGGGGAGAAGGAGTTTCAGGAGCTCCTGGCCGAGCAGGGCGGGGTCTGCGCAATCTGTGGCGGCGCGGACCCGCAACATCTGGACCACGATCATCGCACCGGATGGGTGCGCGGGATACTCTGCTTCAACTGCAACGGTGGTCTTGGCCAGTTCCGTGACAGTCCTACGAGGCTGGCCAGGGCGATCACGTACCTGAGAGGAGCCACGTGGCAGCGGGCTTTGATCCATCCGGGCGTCTACCAGATGTGTTCACCAACGCGGGGACGTCCTCCTTCACCACGTTCCTGAGCCGGGCGGCGCCCGAGATGCTGCCCGGTCGTCGGCCGCTGCCGCCGGGCATGGCCGCCGACCTGGCGCCGCACGCGACCACCATCGTGGCGATCTCTGCCGCCGGTGGCGTGGTGATGGCCGGCGACCGGCGGGCCACCATGGGCAACCTGATCGCCCAGCGCGACATCGAGAAGGTGCACCCCGCCGACGCGTACTCGCTGGTCGGCATCGCGGGCACCGCGGGCATCGGCATCGAGCTGATGCGACTGTTCCAGGTGGAGCTGGAGCACTACGAAAAGATCGAGGGCGCGATGCTCTCGCTCGACGGCAAGGCCAACCGGTTGGCGTCGATGATCCGGGGCAACCTGGGCGCGGCCATGCAGGGCCTCGCCGTGGTCCCGCTGTTCGCGGGCTTCGACCTTGCCGCCAGTGACCCGGCGCGGGCTGGACGGATCTTCAGTTTCGACGTGACCGGTGGCCCGTACGAGGAGACCGGGTACGACGCCATCGGCTCCGGCTCGCTCTTCGCCAAGTCGGCGCTCAAGAAGCGTTTCCGTACCGGCGTGTCCCTCGAGGACGCGACCCGGCTCGCGGTCGAGGCGCTCTACGACGCGGCCGACGACGACACCGCGACCGGCGGACCGGACCTGACCCGCCGGATCTATCCGGTGGTGATGACCGCTACCGCCGAGGGCACCCGCCGGTTGACCGACACCGAGACGGCGGCGATCGCCGAGGGTGTGGTCGCCGGTCGGATGGAGAACCCGGGCGGATGAGCGCCGTCCACCCCCACCAGTCAGCAGTCGTCAGCACCGCGCCGTAAGGAGAACCGCCGCCGTGGCCATGCAGTTCTACGCCTCGCCCGAACAGATCATGCGCGACCGCTCCGAGCTGGCCCGCAAGGGCATCGCCCGGGGTCGCAGCGCGGTGGTCCTGAGCTACTCCGGCGGGGTGCTCTTCGTCGCGGAGAACCTCTCCAGCGCCCTGCACAAGGTCAGTGAGATCTACGACCGGATCGGCTTCGCCGCGGTCGGCCGGTACAACGAGTTCGAGAACCTGCGTCGCGCGGGTGTGCGGATGGCCGACCTGAACGGCCTCAGCTACGACCGGCGTGACGTGACCGGGCGGGCCCTCGCCAACGCGTTCGCGCAGACGCTCGGCGCGATCTTCACCGAGCAGTCGAAGCCCTTCGAGGTGGAGATCTGTGTGGCGGAGGTCGGGGCGACCCCGGACGACGACGAGCTGTACCGGCTCACGTACGACGGGTCGGTCAACGACGAGCCGGGCCGGATGGCGATGGGCGGCCAGGCCGAGGCGATCACCGGTGTGTTGAAGTCGCAGCACCGGGCGGACATGTCCCTCGGTGAGGCCGTCCGGGTGGCGGTGCAGGCGTTGAGCACCGTCGGCGGTGAGGGTGGCGCGGCCCGTACGATCGCCGCGAACCAGCTTGAGGTGGCGGTGCTGGACCGTCAGCGGGTGGGGCGTACGTTCCGGCGGATCACGGGGGCGGCGCTGACGGCGCTGCTCGACGGTGATGTCGCGGCGGCGGAGGAGCCGGCCGAGGCGGGGGGGCCGGACACGCCGGCGCAGCCGACCACGGAGGCGCACAAGCCGACGACGTCGGCGGGCTCGGCCGACCTGGAGGACAAGCCGGCGGACGGCAAGTAGTTCTCGTACGCGCATTCGGCGGGCGGCCCGGAAACCGGGCGGCCCGCTCCGCGCCCGCTCCAGCCCGCCGATCTTGCACTTTCGGTTGACGAAAAGTCAGCTTGACGACGATTAGTCCCGACAGAAACTGCAAGATCGCCGAGCTGGGCTGGGCTGGGCGCGGCGCGGGCTGGGGTGGGGTGGGGGGTCAGGGGGCGGTGGTTACTTCGGGGGGGACGGCTTCGTGGGTGGGGGTGGGGGCCGGCGCGGGGGACTGGGTGCCGCGCAGCAGAACGGCCATGGTGGCGGCGACCACGACGGAGCCGATGGCGTAGCCGAGTTCGACCCTCAGCGCGGTGGCCACGGGGGCCAGGGTGGCGGCAACCAGCGCGGCCACGCCCACGGCCCAGGCGACGGCCTGGGCCCGGTGCCGGTCAAGGGCGAGCAGCCCCTGGCCGAGGACCATCGCCCAGAGGTAGGCGAGGGTGGCCGCGGCGAGCCAGGCGAAGTCGCCGTGGCCGAGGACGTCGGGCGCGTCGAAGAGGGTCTGCACCAGCCACGGGCCGAGCAGGACGGCGAGCACGGCGCCGGTGAGCCCGAGCGCGGTGACGACGCCCAGGGCGCGGCGCAGCAGCCCGTTGAAGGCCGTGCGGTCGCCGGTCGCGGCGGAGGTGGCGAGGCCGGGTAGCAGGGACGCCTGGAGCGAGGCGAAGACGAACAGCGGGATCCGGACCAGCACCAGCGCGGAGAGCAGCGCGCCGGCGGTGGCCCCGTCGGTGGGGTCCAGCACCTTGACGTTGATCACGCCGATGTTGACGACGACCTGGGAGAGCAGGCTGGACGTGATGAGCAGGCCGAGGCCGCGCAGGAATGCCGCCCAGGCGACGGGGACGCCGCCGCCGATGGCCCGCAGCACCGGTGGGGCGGTGATCACCACGCTGATCAGCGGTGCGGCGACCAGCACCGCGCCGAACCACACGGGGGAGGTGACGCCGGTCAGGCCGAGCAGGGCGACGAGGGCGATGCGCAGGCCGCCGTCGACGCCGAGTTGGGTGCCGTACCAGGGGAACAGTTGCAGGCCGGAGAGCACGCCGCGGGTGGTGTGCGCGACGGCGAGCGCGGCGAGCGAACCGATCAGGACGGCGACCATCCGGTCGTCGCCGGCGAAGAGCCGGTCGGCGAGCGGCGCCCGGGCGACGATGATCAGCGCGACGACCACGACGAGCAGGCCGAGGGCCAGGGCGGCCCCCCGGGCCAGTACGGGCCCGGGGGTGCTGCCGTGGCTGTGCCGGCCGGCGACGAGGCGGGCGACCTCCTGTTCGACGGGCATGAACAGGCCGATGCCGAGGGTGAAGACGATCGTCCAGAGCGCCGCGAGCGACGAGTAGTCGGCCTCGGTGAGGCTGTGCCCGGCGACGGCCAGGTGGACGTAGGAGGCGAGCCCCAGCAGGGCCAGGCCGGCGCCGACGGCGACGGTGCCCGGTGGGACGAGACTCAGGAGCCGGCGGATCACCGGCGAATGAGCGCCAACGTGAGGACGGCGAAGGCCCGACCGAGGTAGATCATGGCCTTGGCCGGGGAGTGGCTGGGGGTGCCCGCCATCCGCTTGCGCATGGCCACCGGCACCTGGCGGATGGTGTAGCCCCGCCGGGCGGTGTGCACGAGCGTCTCGACCGTGTCGCCCAGGTATTCCACCGGGTACCAGGTGGCGAACATGTCGATGACCCGGCGGTTGGCGGCCCGGAACCCGGAGGTGGTGTCGGTGAGCTTGGTGCGGGCGACGCGCGACAGGACGCCGGAGAGCATGACCATGGCCCAGCGGCGGGGGCCGCGGACGCTGTAGTCGCCCTCGCCGGCGAACCGGGCGCCGATCACCAGGTCGGTGTCGTCGAGCAGGTCGACGAGCTTCGGCACGTACCGGGGGTCGTGCTGGCCGTCCGCGTCGATCTGGATGGCGACGTCGTAGTCGTGGTCGCGGGCGTACCGGTAGCCGAGGCGCATGGCGCCGCCGACGCCGAGGTTGTACGGCAGCTTGGCGACCCGGGCGCCGGCGGCGGCGGCAACGGCGGCGGTGCGGTCGGTGGAGCCGTCGTCGACGACGAGCACGTCGACGCCGGGCAGTTCGCCGCGGACCTCGCCCACGACGTCGGCGATGGAGCCGGACTCGTTGAGCGCGGGGATGATGATCAGGACCCGCTTGCCGTTAACCATCGTGCGACACCAGTTCGTCTCGGGCCGCCCGGTCCGCGTCGATCTCGGCGCGGAGCAGGGCGAAGTCTTCTGCCAGGGTCCGGGTCTCTTCCTCCAGGGCGCTGACCTCCCAGCTGAGGTGCACGCAGACCAGCAGCAGGAAGACGATGCCGAGGAAGAGCACGAGGCTCACGCCGGACTGGACGCCGAGCAGTTCGGCGACGTTGTCCAGCAGGCGGGGGAAGAGCGACAGCGGAATGACGATCACCAGGACGCAGAGCCAGAGCATGCCGTACTTCTCGCGGAGCTGCCGGCGGCGCAGCAGCTCGACGATGGTGGCCAGCAATATCAGGCCGGTCAGGCCGGTGACGAGGGTGAGCTTCATGCGACCTTCCACGGGGCGGGTGGAGCGGCGGAGGCGTACCTGGCGGCCAGGGTGGTGCGCCCGCCCGGAAGGGGTGGCACACCAGCGGCGGCCCAACGGCCGTTCCCTAGCAGACTGTACGCCGGTCGGGGGGCTAAACGGGGGGACTGATCGGTCGGGTCATGCGGTCGGCGCCGCCTTGAGCGGCTCCCACCAGGCGCGGTTGTCGCGGTACCACTGCACGGTCTGCGCCAGACCGTCGGTGAGGCCGATGCTCGGGGCGTACCCCAGCTCTTGGTTGATCCTGGTGATGTCGAGCGAGTAGCGGCGGTCGTGGCCCTTGCGGTCGGTGACCGGGACGACCCGGTCCCAGCCGGCGCCGCAGGCCTCCAGCAGCAGGCCCGTCAGCTCCTTGTTGGTGAGCTCGGTGCCGCCGCCGATGTTGTAGACCTCGCCGGCGCGGCCCTTCTGCTGGACCATCGCGATGCCCCGGCAGTGGTCGTGCACGTGCAGCCAGTCGCGGATGTTGCCGCCGTCGCCGTAGAGCGGGACGGTGCCGCCGTCGAGCAGGTTGGAGACGAAGAGCGGGATGACCTTCTCGGGGAACTGGTACGGCCCGTAGTTGTTGGAGCAGCGGGTGACCACCACGTCCATCCCGTGGGTGCGGTGGTAGGCCAGCGCGAGCAGGTCGGAGCCGGCCTTCGAGGCCGAGTACGGCGAGTTGGGGGCGAGCGGCCAGGTCTCCGTCCAGGAGCCCTCGTCGATCGAGCCGTACACCTCGTCGGTGGAGACGTGCACGAAACGGCCGGTGCCGTGGCGCAGCGCGGCGTCGAGCAGGGTCTGGGTGCCGAGCACGTTGGTGGTGACGAAGGGCGCGGCGCCGGCGATGGAGCGGTCGACGTGCGACTCCGCCGCGAAGTGCACGATCACGTCGTGCCCGGCGACCACCTCGTCGACGACGGTCGGGTCGCAGATGTCGCCCTGCACGAACCGCAGCCGCGGGTCGTCGCGCACCGGGTCCAGGTTGCCCAGGTTGCCCGAGTAGGTGAGCTTGTCGAGCACTGTCACGCCGGCCGGGTCGAGCGCTGGCACGCCCTCGGCCGTGCCACCGGGCACGCCCAGCAGCATGCGGACGTACTCCGAACCGATGAATCCGGCACCGCCGGTGACGAGGATCCTCACGGGTCCAGGAGTGTACGCGAAGGCGTACGCGGGCATGTCGGCGGCGACCTGCGACATGCCGGCGGGCTGGTTGCGGCTAAGCTCCTCAGGTGCGCGGAATTCTACTCGCCGGCGGAACCGGTTCCCGGCTATGGCCGATCACCAGGGCAGTGTCCAAGCAGCTGCTGCCGGTCTTCGACAAGCCGATGATCTACTACCCTCTCTCCACCCTGATGATTTCCGGGGTGCGGGAGATCCTGGTGATCACCACTCCGGAGGACCAGGACCAGTTCCGCCGGTTGCTCGGCGACGGCAGCCAGTTCGGGCTGCGGCTGGAGTACGCGACGCAGGACCGCCCGGAGGGCATCGCCCAGGCGTTCCTGTTGGGCGCGGACTTCATCGGCGCCGAGTCGGTGGCGCTGATCCTCGGCGACAACATCTTCCACGGTGTCGGCCTGGGTCGGCAGCTCGCCGCCCACAGCGAGGTCGTCGGCGGCCGGATGTTCGCCTATCCGGTGGCCAACCCGCAGGAGTACGGCGTGGTGGAGTTCGACGCCGAGGGGCGGGTGCTCTCGATCGAGGAGAAGCCGGCGCGGCCGAAGTCCCGCTACGCGGTGCCCGGGCTGTACTTCTACGACAACCGGGTGGTCGACATCGCCGGCAAGCTCACCCCCAGCGCCCGGGGCGAGCTGGAGATCACGGCGGTCAACGAGGTGTACCGGGAGACGGGCGAGCTGTCCGTCACCCTGCTCGACCGGGGTACCGCCTGGCTGGACACCGGCACCCATGCCTCGATGATGCAGGCCGGCGAGTTCGTCCGGGTGATCGAGGAGCGGCAGGGCCTCAAGATCGGTTGCGTCGAGGAGGTGGCCTGGCGGGCCGGCCTCATCGACGACGACCAGCTGCGGGCGCTCGCCGAGCCACTGGTCAAGAGCGGGTACGGCGAGTACCTGTTCGGGCTGCTGGCCGAGAAGAACGAGGGGCGCGTGGGCCGGTGAAGATCCGCGAGCTGAGCATCGAGGGCGCCTGGGAGATCACCCCCCAGCAGCACGGCGACCCGCGCGGCATGTTCATGGAGTGGTACCGCTTCGACAAGCTCGCCGAGGCGGTGGGGCACCCCCTGCGCCTCGCCCAGGCCAACCTGTCGGTCTCCGCGCGCGGCGTGGTGCGCGGCATCCACTTCGCCGACGTACCTCCCGGGCAGGCCAAGTACGTGACCTGCGTGCGCGGGGCGGTCCTCGACGTGATCGTCGACCTGCGGGTCGGCTCGCCGACTTTCGGCCGCTGGGAGGGCGTCCGGTTGGACGACACCGGCCGGGGGGCCGTCTACCTCAGCGAAGGGCTGGGGCATGGGTTCTGCGCGCTGACCGACGACGCGACGCTGAGCTACCTCTGCTCGGCCACGTACAACCCGACCGGCGAGCACGCGGTGCACCCGCTCGACGAGGAACTGGGCATTGAGTGGCCCGCCGAGGTGCCGCTGCTGTCCGCGCGCGACGACGCCGCGCCGACCCTCGCGCAGGCCCGCGAGAGCGGCCTGCTGCCGGAGTACGACGCCTGCCGGCGGTTCGTGGCCAGCCTAGGACCGGACGGAATGTCGCATTCGGCCGGTATGTGACCGCTCCTCGGGCACGACCTGTGGTGTGACAGTGACGAACCGGGCCTCCGGGCAGCTAATGTCTCATCATGGAGCGGCGAATCTTCGGCCTCGAGACCGAGTACGGCGTCACCTGCACCTATCGCGGGCAGCGGCGGCTGTCCCCGGACGAGGTCGCGCGGTATCTGTTCCGGCGCGTCGTGTCCTGGGGTCGGTCGAGCAACGTGTTCCTGCGCAATGGGGCCCGTCTCTACCTGGACGTCGGGTCACACCCGGAGTACGCGACACCGGAGTGCGACTCGGTGACCGACCTGGTGGCCCACGACCGGGCCGGCGAGCGGATCCTGGAGGGACTGCTCGTCGACGCGGAGAAGCGGCTGCACGACGAGGGCATCGCAGGTGAGATCTACCTGTTCAAGAACAACACCGACTCGGCCGGCAACTCGTACGGCTGCCACGAGAACTATCTGGTCTCCCGGCACGGCGAGTTCGGTCGGCTCGCCGACGTGCTCATCCCGTTCCTGGTGACCCGGCAGTTGATCTGCGGGGCCGGCAAGGTGCTGCAGACCCCGCGCGGCGCGGTCTACTGCCTCTCGCAGCGGGCCGAGCACATCTGGGAGGGCGTCTCGTCGGCGACCACCCGCAGCCGCCCGATCATCAACACGCGCGACGAGCCGCACGCCGACGCCGAGCGCTACCGGCGCCTGCACGTCATCGTCGGTGACTCGAACATGAACGAGGTCACCACGCTGCTCAAGGTCGGCACGGCCGACATCGTGCTGCGGATGATCGAGGCCGGCGTGGTCATGCGGGACCTGTCGCTGGAGAACCCGATCCGGGCGATCCGCGAGGTGTCGCACGACATCACCGGCCGCCGCAAGGTGCGCCTGGCCTCCGGCAAGGAGGTGAGCGCGCTGGACATCCAGCAGGAGTACCTGGCCAAGGCCACCGAATTCGTCGAGCGGCGCGGCGGCGACCAGGCCGCGAAGCGGGTGGTCGAGCTGTGGGGCCGGGTGCTCAACGCGGTGGAGAGCGGTGACCTGGAGCCGGTCTCGCGGGAGATCGACTGGGTCAGCAAGCTGCGGCTGATCGAGCGGTACCAGCGCAAGCACGACCTGCCGCTGTCGCACCCCCGGGTGGCGCAGATGGACCTGGCGTACCACGACGTACGCCGTGGCCGTGGCCTCTACGGGCTGTTGGAGCGCCGCGGCGAGGTGGACCGGGTCGCCACCGACCCGGAGATCTTCGAGGCCAAGGAGACCCCGCCGCAGACCACCCGGGCGCGGCTGCGCGGCGAGTTCATCCGGCACGCCCAGGAGAAGCGACGCGACTTCACCGTCGACTGGGTGCACCTGAAGCTCAACGACCAGGCGCAGCGCACCGTGCTCTGCAAGGACCCCTTCCGGGCGTACGACGAGCGGGTGGAGCGGCTGATCGCCAGCATGTGACGGGTCCGCCGGCCCCGACGGTGGTGTACGCCGACGGGGCCGGCGCAACCGGTAGGCTGAGCGCGCCATGACGACTTCTGGACCATCCGAGCCCTCCGAGCGCGGCGGCGCGCGGCAGAACTGGGTCGAGCGCCGGCGGGAGAAGATCCGCGCCGAGATCGACCGCAACCGGCGCGGTGAGTACACCGTGCCGACCTGGGTGCTGGCCGTGGCGCTGGTGCTCATCGTGGGCGGCTGGCTCGCCCTGATCTTCCTCTCCTGATCCCGCCCCGCGCGGTCGCGCGTGATGTTCGCTGATCCCCGCCCCGCGCGGTCGTGAACGGTGTCCGGTGATCGCATTCCCGCGCGGTCGTGAACGGTGTCCGGTGATCGCTGCCCCGCTCGGTGTCCGACGTGCTGACCCGTCGGGGCCAGGGGTTGGCCCGGCCGGGTCGCCCCGCCGGGTATCCGCTGGCCGTCGCCGTCGCGGGCCGTCCTGCCGGCCATCGTGCCGGCGGCGCCAGGACGCGACGACGCGGGAGGCGATCATGAACGACCCGACGGTGCCGCAGCCGGAACGCGACGGTGGGGGCTGGGTGGACCCCGGGCCACGCGACGTGGTCCGCGACCGGCAGAACCCCGACCTGTTGACCCCACCGAGCACGGACGCGGGCACGCTGCCGAACCTGCGGTTCTCCTTCTCGGACGCGCACACCCGGGTGCAGCGCGGCGGATGGACCCGGGAGGTGACCGTACGGGAGTTGCCCATCGCCACCGAGCTCAGTGGCGTGGACATGGCGCTGGAACCGGGCGGGTACCGGGAGATGCACTGGCACAAGCAGTCCGAGTGGGCGTACGTGTCGCGTGGCAGCGCCCGGATCAGCGCCGTCGACCAGGAGGGCCGCAACTTCCTCGACGACGTGCGCGCCGGTGACCTGTGGTTCTTTCCGCAGGGGGTGCCGCACCACATCCAGGCGCTCGACGAGGGTGTGGAGTTCCTGCTGGTCTTCGACGACGGCGCGTTCACCGAGAACGGCACGTTCCTGATCAGCGACTTCTTCGCGCACACCCCGAAGGATGTGTTGGCCAAGAACTTCGGGTGGCGGCTCGATCAGCTCGACTCGATCCCCGAGCGGGAGAAGTACATCTTCGCCGGGCAGGTGCCGCCGGCGCTGGACCAGGACCGGGTCGTCAGCCCGACCGGGGACGTGCCCCGCAGTCTCAGTCACCGGCTGCTCGCCCAGAAGCCGCAGCGCTTCGCGGGCGGTCAGGTCCGCATCGCCGACGTCACCCAGTTCGCCGCTGCCACCACGATCTGCGCCGCGCTGGTCGAGGTGGATCCGGGTGGGATGCGCGAGCTGCACTGGCACCCCACCGACGACGAGTGGCAGTACTACCTGTCCGGCCACGGTCGGATGGGCGTGTTCGCCAGTCAGGGCGTGGCCGGCACCTTCGACATGCGCGCCGGTGACGTCGGGTACGTGCCGTTCGCCTACGGCCACTACATCGAGAACCTTGGCACCGAGCCGCTGGTGTTCCTGGAGATGTTCCGCAAGCCCCGGTTCGAGTCCGTCTCGCTGACCCAGTGGATGGCGAACACCCCGCCCGAGGTCAGCGCCGACACCCTCAACCTGCCCCGAGAACTGATCGAGGCCCTACCCCGAGACCAACGCCCCGTAATCCGCTGACCCCCCCGACTGGCTGCGGTGATCAAGAGGTTTGCGTCAAAATCGCGCCGGATTCTGACGCAAACTTCTTGATCACCGGGGCGGAGCGGGGCGCGGGGGCCGGGTGGGGGTGGGTGGGGGTTGGGGGGTGGAAGGTTAGGGGACGTGGGTGGTGGCTTGGCGGCCGGCGGCTGCTGCCGCCAGGAAGTAGGCGTGGTCGGCGTCCAGGGGGCGGCCCATGGTGGACAGGGGGACGGGGCTGGCGCGCAGCGCGGCGTCGAGGCCGGCGGTGGGCACCTTCACGATCCGGTGCCGGGCCGCCAGCGGTGCCAGGGCGGCGTCGACCTCGGCCGCCAGGGCCGGGTCCAGGTCGTCGGGCACCACCAGCTCCGCCGGGGCGAGCGCCACCCGGCCGTACGCGGTGAGGCTGTGGTGCGACACGCCGTTGTGCCGGGGGCGGGGGTCGGCGTCGGAGATGCGCAGCGAGCCGACCGGCCGTCCGCCGAGCGTGGCGATCGCGTTGACCGCCTCGCCGACGGCGACGCCGGAGAAGCCCCACCGGGTGCCGGTGCCCAGGTTGCCGGGGCCCTGCGCCACGATCGCCACGTCGGCGCGCAGCACGTGGCGGGCGGCGAGCAGACCGCCGTGCAGGGTGGTGGCCTCGAGGTCGCCGCCGAACGCCTGCCCGACGCTGATCGTCCCGGCCAGCTCGTCGCGCAGCCCGGCCAGGGTGCGGGAGAACCAGGCCGGCAGCGCGCCGCCGTCGGTGAGCAGGTACGCGATCCGCGCCTGCGGAGCGTCGGCCCGGATGCCGGCCAGGATCGCCGGCAGCGCCGAGTGCAGGTCGGCGGTGACCACGGGCAGGCCGCCCAGGTCGTCGGCGTCGGCCAGCACGGCCCGGTGCGGGGACGCCTCCTCGTCGACACCGAGCAGGATCGGCTGCAACGGGGTGTAGCGGGCCTTGACGAGGTGCCCGGCGTCGCGGGTGTCGCCGGCGTCCGGCGGGTCCGGGGGGAGCCGGTCCGGCACCGCCACCACGAGGGCGTACCCGCCGGTGCCCAGCCCCATCAGCAGCGCGCCGGCGTTGAGCAGCACCCGGTCGCCGGGCTCGGGCGTGCCGACCAGTTCGGGATAGGCCAGCGCCCGCATGCGCGTGCCGTCGGGCAGGTCGACGTCGAGTTCCACCGCCCCGGTCCACTGCCGTCGCAGCGCCGCCACCGTCCCCGTACGCCATCGCACCATGACCGGCACGCTAGCCGCGCGGGCGCGGCGGACCGCGACCGGGTGCGATCTCAGGCCGGCGAGTCGCCGGGGTCTGCGGCCTGGGTGTGCCGGGCGTTTCCGGTGGCCCCGGGCTGCGAGCGGGTGGGGTCGAGGAAGACGAACCGGATCTCCGGGTAGCGCTCGGTGAGCCGCCGCTCGGCCTCGTCGGCGGTGGTCTCGATCTGCGCGCCGGTGGCCTCGTCGCGGAAGTCGACCTTCGCGGCGACGAGGATGTCGTCCGGGCCGAGTTGCATGGTCAGCAGGGTGTCGATGCGTTCCACCTCGGGCAGGCCGGCCAGTTCCTGCTCGATCTCGCGGCGCAGCCGCTCCGGGACGGCCCGGCCGACCAGCAGCGACAGGTTGTTGCTGGCGAGGATCCCGGCGACGGTCAGCAGCAGCAGGCCGATGAGGATCGACGCGACGCCGTCCCACACCTCGTCGCCGGTGGCGTGCGACAGGCCGATGCCGAGCCCCGCGAGCACCAGGCCGATCAGGGCCGCGCTGTCCTCCAGGAAGACGGCCTTGACGGTGGTGTCGGCGGTGAGCCGCAGGAACCGTCGCGGGGTGGTCTGCCAGCGCTCGGACTCGCGCCGGACCTGCCGGACGGCCCGTGCCAGCGAGATCGACTCGATGACGAACGAGACCGCCAGCACGATGTACGAGACGAGGTAGTCGCCGCTGTGCTCGTGCACGAGGATCGTGGTGACGCCGTGGGTGACGGCGAAACCGGCGCCGGCCACGAAGGTGAACATCGCGGCGAAGAACGCCCAGACGTAGCTCTCCTTGCCGTACCCGAAGGGGTGCCGTTTGTCGGCCGGTCGGGCACCCCGGCGCAGCGCCTGGAACAGCAGCACCTCGGTGGTGGTGTCGGCGACCGAGTGCGCCGCCTCGGACAGCATCGCGGCCGACCCCGAGATCAGCCCGGCGATCAGCTTGGCGACCGCGATGGCGAGGTTGGCGACGCCCGCGACGACCACGGTGCCGACGCTCTCGCTCTCGGTCTTCATCCCGGCTTGCGACATGAGGGCAACCCTATGGCCGGGGGCGGCGGCGCGCCGGGGGAGAGGCCCGATCCGAACAAGTGTGCGGCACGCCCGCGTGGGTGCACGATGCGGGCGCGTCGGCTGCTAGCGTCTACCGCGTGTCGCGGACCCGCACCGAACGCCTGGTCAACCTGGTGATCTGCCTGCTGTCCACGCGACGGTTCCTGACCGCCGCGCAGATCGCCGCGACCGTGCCCGGCTACGAGCATGATCCCGACGACGCGCGCGACCACGAGGCGTTCCAGCGCAAGTTCGAGCGGGACAAGGCCGAGCTGCGCGAGTTGGGCGTCCCATTGGAGACCGGCACGGCCAGCGTCTTCGACGCCGAGCCCGGCTACCGCATCGCCCACCGCGAGTACGCGCTGCCCGACATCCCCCTCGAACCGGACGAGGCCGCCGCCGTCGGCATCGCCGCCCGTCTGTGGCAGCACGCCGGGCTGGCCGCCGCCGCGTCCTCCGGGCTGGCCAAGCTGCGCGCCGCCGGGGTGGACGTCGACCCGCAGGCCACCCTCGGCCTGGAGCCGATGGTCACCGTCGACCCGGCGTTCGCGCCGCTGACCGCCGCCGCCCGGGACCGCCGGGAGGTGGGCTTCGACTACCGGGTACCCGACCGGGACGCCCCCAGCCGCCGCCGGCTCCAGCCGTGGGGCGTGGTCTGCTGGCGGGGCCGGTGGTACGTGGTCGGCCACGACCTGGACCGGGACGCCACCCGCTGCTTCCGACTCTCCCGGGTGGTCGGCGCGGTCCGGGTGACCGGCGCGTCCGGCGCCTACGAGCCGCCGCTGGGAGAAGACCTGATCAGTCACGTGGCCCGCTGGTCCGGGCCGGTGGAGCGGACCGGCCGGGCGACCGTGTTGGCCGCGCCCGGCCGGGCCGCCGGCCTGCGTCGCTGGGCGGTCGAGGTGACCGCCGGGCCGGACGGCGACCGCCTGGTGCTGCCGTACGCCGACCCGGACGGTCTGGCCGGCCACCTCGTCGGGTACGGGCCGGACGTACGCGTGCTCGACCCGCCGGAGGTCCGCGAGGCGGTCATCCAACGGCTCAAGGAGATCGCGGTCCGCCACGACGAGCTGGCGGTCTCCGGGGGTGCCCGGTGACCCGCCCGGCCGCCCGTGGCGGTTCCAAGACCTCCGCCGACCGGTTGGCGCGTTTGCTCAACCTGGTGCCCTACCTGCTGGCCCGACCGGGCATCGAGGTCGCCGAGGCGGCCGGTGACCTGGGTGTCACCGAACGGCAGCTCCGGGAGGACCTGGAGCTGCTGTGGGTGTGCGGGCTGCCCGGGTACGGCCCCGGCGACCTGATCGACATGGCCTTCGACGGTGATCGGGTGACCATCACGTACGACGCCGGTATCGACCGGCCGCTGCGGCTCACCCCCGACGAGGCCCTCGCGCTCGTAGTGGCGCTGCGGATGCTCGCCGAGACCCCCGGCGTCGCCAACCGGGACGCCATCGAACGGGCCCTCGCCAAGATCGAGGACGCCGCCGGTGACCTGGTGGGCGCGCCGGTAGCGGTCCGGCTCCCCGGGGACACCCGGCGGGTCGAGGCGCTGCGCGCCGCCGTGGAGAGCGGCCGGGCGCTGCGGATCACCTACTACACGGCGGCCCGGGACGAGACCACCGAGCGGGTGGTCGACCCGCTGCGGATGCTGATGGTCGGCGGCCGGGCGTACGTGGAGGCGTGGTGCCGGCGCGCGGAGGCGGTGCGGCTGTTCCGCGCCGACCGGATCGACGCGATCACCGAGCTGGACGAGCCGGCCGCCGTTCCGCCGCAGGCAGTCCCGCACGATCGCACCGAGGGGGTCTTCCGGCCGTCGCCCGACCTGCCGCTGATCACCCTGCGGATCGGACGCGGCGAGCGGTGGATCACCGAGTACTACCCGTGTGAGCGGGTCGAGGCCGGCGACGGTGACCAGTGGCTGGTCTCGCTGCGCGTGACCGATCTGGGGTGGGCGCGACGGTTCGTGCTCGGCCTGGGCCCGGACGTCACCGTGGTCGCCCCCGTCGAGCTGGCCGAGCAGGTCCGGGCGACCGCGTCCGCCGCGCTCGACGCGTACGCGGTGCCCGCGCCGGTGACGCGGCTGCCCGACGACCGCGCGGCCGCGGCCCCCGGCGCGCCGTCGGGCGATCCGGCGGTGGCCGGCCGCACCCAGTAGGCTGGCCGGCGTGCTGATCTGGATCGTGCTCGCGCTGGTGCTGCTCCCGCTCGTGGCGCTCGTGCTGGCCGTGCGCCCGGTGCTGGCCCGGCTGCCCAAGCTGCGCCGGGCCGCCGAGGCGTTGCAGCGCCGGGCCGGGGAGGCGGAGGCGATGCGGGAGACCGCGGAGGCGTTGCAGCAGCGCGCCGAGGGCGTCCAGCGTCAGCTCGACACCGCCCAGCAGCGCCTTGAGCTGATCAAGGCCAAGCGCGGCTGACCGCGCCGTCGGCCCATCTGGTTGACGGATCATCGCGCGTTGGTCAAGACTTCACCGGCCGGGCCGGACCACCACCACCCGGCGGGTGGCATCCCACCGATCCGCACGTACGATGGGCTGCGTACCACCCCCGGACACAGAGCGACTGGAGCTTCTCATGGGTGCCCTCAAGCCGTGGCACATCGCCGTTCTCGTGGTTGTGCTGATCCTGCTCTTCGGTGCGAAGCGGCTTCCCGACGCGGCCCGCTCGCTGGGTCGCTCGCTGCGGATCATCAAGGCCGAGACGAAGAGCCTGCAGGACGACGACCGCGACCTCGCCGAGAAGGCCGACGCGCAGGCCGGCTACCAGCCACTGCCGCCGCACGCCGGTCAGCAGGCGCCGTACGCCGGGCAGCCGCAGCAGCCGCCGTACCAGCAGGCGCCGGCGCAGCAGCCGGTCGTCGACCCGGTGCACCGCGTCCGCGACAACTGACCGAAGGGCCCTGGCACCGTGGCCTTCGCCCTGCGTAAGCGTGGCCCGAGCGAGTTCGAGCGGGCCTCCGACGGCTCGATGACGCTCATCGAGCACGTCCGCGAGCTGCGCAACCGTCTCTTCCGCGCCTCGATCGGCATCGTGGTCGGCTTCGGCTTCGGCATCTGGTTGGCCGGGCCGGTGCTGCACCTACTCCAGCAGCCATACTGCGATCTGCCCAAGGCCCGGTTGGCCAACGGCCTGTGCAACTTCGTTCAGCTCGGCCCGGCCGACCTGTTCCTGCTGCAGCTGAAGGTTGCGCTCTGGGTCGGGCTGATCGTGGCCGCGCCAATCTGGCTCTACCAGCTCTGGGCGTTCATCGCGCCCGGTCTGCACCGGCACGAGCGGCGCTACGCCTACGTCTTCACCGCTCTGGCCGCGCCCCTTTTCGCGGCTGGCGCTGTGCTGGCGTACTTCGTCACCTCGAAGGGCCTGGAGTTTCTGCTCAACGTCTCCGGTGGCGGGGACATCACAACGACGCTCGACATCACTCGGTACATCTCGTTCGTCACCAACCTGATCCTGCTGTTCGGGGTGGCGTTCGAGTTCCCGTTGTTGGTGCTGATGCTCAACTTCGTCGGCATCGCCAGCGCCAAGCGATTGCTCAGTTGGTGGCGGGTCGCGATCTTCGTGTTCTTCGCGTTCTCCGCCGTGGTCACCCCCACCCCCGACCCGTTCGGGATGACCGCCCTGGCCGTCTGCCTCTCCGCGCTCTACTTCGGAGCGGTGGGCATCGCGTTCATCAACGACCGGCGACGGGGTCGCGGCAAGGAGGTCTACGCCGGTCTCGACGACGACGAGGTCTCGCCGCTGGAGTTCGACACGGACCCGGTCGTGGCCGGGCAGCGGGTCGACGCGACCGCGCCGATCGGCGCTCCGGAGCCGATCGCGAAGCCGGCGCCGATCGAACGCCGTTACGACGACATGACCTGACGGCTCCGCGCCGCCGGATCTGCCGACGCCGTCCCCGCCATGTGGGGGCGGCGTCGCTGTGTCCGCCGTCGACCGAATCGAGCCGCCCGGTGGGCTGGGAGCGCTACCTCCGCACGATGAACATCAGATGTACGACGAGTACGGTGCTGGCCGTGACCGTGAAAGAGTTTCGGCCCGGACCGGCGGAGGACGCCGCGTCGGCCGCTGGCCCGGTGGCCGTGCTCGCCAACCCGACGGCCGGCCGGGGACGGCGTCGGGCCCTGCTGCCCCGGCTGCTGGGCGGGCTGTCCGCCGCCGGCCGGCCAGTGACGGTGCTGTCGGCGTCCACCCCCGATGAGGCGGAGGTGGCGTGTCGGACGGCGGTCGCCGAGGGCGCGGGCGCGCTGGTCGCGATCGGCGGAGACGGCACCGTGCACCGGGCGCTGCAGGCCGTGGCCGGCACCGACATCCCGTTCGGACCGGTGCCCGCCGGCACCGGAAACGACTTCGCGATCGACACCGGCTTTCCCGCCGATCCCGTCGCCGCCGTGGAAGTGATCGTCGAGGCGCTGCGGGCCGGCCGGAGCCGCGAGGTCGACCTGGCCCGGATGACCGGCGCCGACGGCACCGAGCGCTGGTACGGGGCGGTCCTCGCGGCGGGCTTCGACGCGATCGTCAACGAGCGGGCCAACCGGATGCGGTGGCCGCGTGGCCCCCGCCGGTACGACCTGGCGATCCTCATCGAGATGGCCCGCCTGAAGCCCCGGCGCTACACGATGCGCCTGGACGGGGTGCTGCACGAGATGGACTCGGTGCTGGTGGCGGTGGGCAACTGCCCGTCGTACGGCGGTGGGATGCGGATCTGTCCCGACGCCGACCCGACCGACGGGCTGCTGGACGTGGTGGTGGCCGGCCGGGCGGACCGGCGCACGATGATCCGGGTGAAGCCGCACATCTACCAGGGCACCCACGTCGAGCACCCGGTGGTGAGCAGCTACCGGGCCCGTACGGTGGAGTTGGCCGCCGACGGGATCGTCACGTACGCCGACGGGGAACGCTCGCTCAGCCTCCCGGTCTCGATCACCGCGGTGCCCGGGGCCCTGCGACTGCTGCGCTGACCCGTCCGGCGCCGATGCTGGCGGCGATGACCAGCACGATGGCGACACACTCCGACACGGTCAGCGCCTGGCGCAGCACCAGCCAGCCGGCGAGGGTGGCGACGGCCGGGCCGAGACTCATCAGCACCGCGAAGGTGGCGGTGGGCATCCGGCGCAGCGCCAGCAGTTCCAGGGTGTACGGCAGGCCGGAGGCGAGCACCGCGAGGGCCGCGCCGAACGCGAGCACCTGCGGGTCGAGCAGGACGGCGCCGCCGTCGGCGATGCCCAGCGGCAGGGTGACCAGCGCGGCCAGGGTGAGCGCGAGGGCGAGCCCGTCCGCGCCGGGGAACCGGCCGCCGACGCGGGCGCTGAGCACGATGTACGCGGCCCACATCGTGCCCGCGCCGAACGCGAACGCCACCCCGGCCGGGTTGAGCCGGTCGAAGCCGCCCTGCCCGAGCAGCGCCACCCCGGCCAGCGCGAGGCCCGCCCAGCACCAGCTCGCCAGCCGGCGGGCGGTGAACACCGACAGCGCCAGCGGACCGAGCACCTCAAGCGTCACCGTCGGTCCGAGCGGGATGCGTTCGATGGCCTGGTAGAACAGCGAGTTCATGCCGGCCAGGGCGAGCCCGAACGCGCCGACGGCGAGCCAGGCCGAGCGGTCGTGCCCGCGCAGTCGCGGCCGGCACACGAGGAGCAGCAACAGCGCCGAGATCGTCAGCCGCAGGGTGACCGCCCCGGCCACCCCGGTACGCGGAAAGAGCAGCGCGGCCAGGGCGGAGCCGAACTGAACCGACAGCGCCCCGCCGAGCACCAGCCCCACGGCGAGGACACCACCGTGCCGCTGTGGGGGCGCGTCGGCCGGTGTCGACGCAGGCAGGAGGGTGTCCGTCACGGCCCTGACGCTAGGCGGTCGGCCGAGCGGGATCTTCCGGGGGTGCGCTCGACGAACGCGAGCCGCTGGTGTCGCAAGCGCCCGAGCACCCGACACGCCGAAGGTGTTCGCCAATGCGGTGCTACCTGCGTACGGTCTCTGGTATGACCATCGCGATGCGGAAGCTGTCCATCTCCGTTCCGCCGGACGTGGCGGAGAGGCTGGAGCGCGAGGCCAACGCCAGCGCCTACATCACCCAGGCCGTTCGAGACCGGATGCGTCTGGACGCCCTGGATGCGGAGCTGGCTCATCAGGGCATCCAGATCACGGAGCAGGGTGTGGCCGAGGCGCGCGCCCGCCGTGCCGCCGTCGAGGCGGACTGGTCATCGGAGCGTCGTCGGGCGCTTCGGGAGCGGGCACGCCAACATACGCTGGAAGCTGCCGACCAGCCTGCCGCGTGAGCGCCGGGGAGGAGCGGCCGGTCCGACTCGTGCTGGATCGGTCGGCGCTGCTGGCGTACCTGGCGGGTTCGGTGCATGTCGGGGAGCCTCTGCACGAGGTCATCCAGGACCGCAACAGGTTCGGTGTAACTGTCGTGACCGTGGCGGAGGCCATGGCAATCGTCAGCGACCCGAAGGAACGAGCGACCCTGCACCGGCTGCTGACCCTGGACGCCTGTGCGGTGCTCTCTACCGAAGGGCGCTCCTGGCACGAGCTCAGCTACTGGCGGACGCTGACGGGTCGGGTTGATCTCGCCACCACGGCGCTAGCCGTGCTCGACCATGACGCCGCCATCCTGACCGGGGAGGACCGGTACGGCGACGGGGAGTTACCCGTCATCCCCATGCCGGACTGACGGTCCTCGAACGGGGATCAGGCGGGCAGCGCCAGGTCCAGGACCGCACCCAGCCCGTTCTCCCGGCCCGGCTCGGCGGCCGGCAGCACCAGCACCGCGCAGCCGGCGGCCACCGCGCCCGCGTCGGCCGGGCTGTCGCCGACCATCAGCGTCTGCTCCGGGTCGACGCCCAGCATCCCGCAGGCGCGCCAGAAGATCGCCGGGTCGGGCTTACAGCGCCCCACCTCGTACGACAGCACGAACGCGTCGACGAGGTCGGTCAACCCCCAGGCGTCGAAGTGGGGGCGCAGGTCGAAACCGATGTTGCTGACCACCGCGACGCGTACGCCGGCGTCGCGCAGAGCGGCCAGCGTGGGGGCCGTGTCCGGGTAGGGCACCCAGCCCTCCGCGAGGAGCAGACGCTCGTAGAGCGCGTCGGCCAAGCCCTCGATGCCGGCGTCCACGGTCTCGGCCAGCCCGGTGTACGCGCCCCGGTGGGCGTGCGGATAGAGGTCCCGGTCGGCCCACAGCTCGGCCAGGCGGGGCGGAACCCGGGCCGGTAGCGGGCCGCCCGCGCGGCCGGCGGTCAGCAGGCGGTCGGCCAGCGAGGTGGCGCGGACCCGGTCCAGGGTGACCCCACACGCCGCCGCGGCCTCCAGCACCCACTGCCGGGGCTCCTCCACCTGGGCCAGGGTGCCGTGGAAGTCGAAGAGCACCGCCTTCACGGGCCGTCGGGACGTCCGGCGGGCGGTGGCGCTGCCCGGCGGAGTGGTCTGGGGCGGTTCGGCATGGTCCGGCACGCCGTGCACCCTACCGACCCTCGCCGACAGCCCCGCCGGACGGCCTTGTGGGGTGCACTGTGCCGGCACGCACTAATCTTGGTGCCATGTCGAGCCCCGCTGAGCGGTACGCCGCGGCGCGCCGCCGGGCCGCGCAGGCCTCCGAGTTTCCGGCGCTGGACGAGTTCGCCCTGGACCTGGGGTTCGACCTCGACGACTTCCAGCGCGAGGCGTGTCAGTCGTTGGAGCGGGGCAGCGGTGTGCTGGTGTGCGCCCCGACCGGCGCCGGCAAGACCGTGGTCGGCGAGTTCGCCGTACACCTGGCTCTGCGGGGGCGGCCCGACGACCCGGCGGCGGCCGACGGCGCGACGCCGCCGACGACCCGGCGCAAGTGCTTCTACACGACGCCGATCAAGGCGCTGTCCAACCAGAAGTACCACGACCTGGTCGCCCGGTACGGCGCCGAGCAGGTCGGCCTGTTGACCGGCGACAACGCGATCAACGGCGACGCGCCCGTGGTGGTGATGACCACCGAGGTGCTGCGCAACATGCTCTACGCGGGTTCCAGCACCCTGCAGGGGCTCGCCTACGTGGTGATGGACGAGGTGCACTACCTCGCCGACCGGTTCCGCGGCGGCGTGTGGGAAGAGGTGATCATCCACCTGCCGGAGTCGGTCACCCTGGTCTCGTTGTCGGCGACCGTCTCGAACGCCGAGGAGTTCGCCGACTGGCTGGTCACCGTGCGCGGCGAGACCGCCGTGGTGGTCAGCGAGCACCGGCCGGTGCCGCTGTGGCAGCATATGCTGGTCGGCAAGCGGATGTTCGACCTGTTCCACGATGCCGACGCCGCCCGCAAGCACGACGTGCACCCGGAGCTGCTGCGCTACACCCGCGACACGATGCGTCGCCTGGAGCTGGGGGAGGGGCGCAGCGCCGGGCCGGGCTCCGGACGCCGAGGTCCCCGCTGGCGCGGCCCGATCCGCCCGGACATCGTGGACCGGCTGGACCGGGAGGGTCTGCTGCCGGCCATCCTGTTCATCTTCAGCCGCGCGGGCTGCGCCGCCGCCGTGCAGCAGTGCCTGGCCGCCGGGCTGCGGCTCACCTCGCCCGAGGAGCGCGCCGAGATCCGCCGGGTGGTCGAGTCCCGGGTCACCGCCATCCCCGGCGAGGACCTGACGGTGCTGGGCTACTGGGAGTGGTTGGACGGCCTGGAGCGCGGCCTCGCCGCCCACCACGCCGGCATGCTGCCGGTGTTCAAGGAGGTCGTCGAGGAGCTGTTCGTCCGGGGCCTGGTCAAGGCGGTCTTCGCCACCGAGACCCTCGCGCTGGGCATCAACATGCCGGCGCGCTGCGTGGTGCTGGAACGCCTCGTCAAGTACAACGGCGAGGCGCACGTCGACCTGACCCCGGGGGAGTACACCCAGCTCACCGGCCGCGCCGGTCGGCGGGGCATCGACGTCGAGGGGCACGCCGTGGTGGTGTGGTCCCCGGAGACCGACCCGCGCCACGTGGCCGGGCTCGCCTCCACCCGCACCTATCCGCTGCGGTCCAGCTTCCGCCCGTCGTACAACATGGCGGTGAACCTGGTCGGCTCGGTGGGCGCGGAGCCCGCCCGGGCGCTGCTGGAGTCCTCGTTCGCCCAGTTCCAGGCCGACCGGTCGGTGGTCGGCCTGGCGCGGCAGGTGCAGCGCAACACCGAGACCATCGAGGCGTACGGCGCGGAGGCCGCCTGCCACCACGGCGACTTCGACGAGTACTTCGCGCTGCGGGTGGCGATCGCCGACCGGGAGAAGGCCATCGCCCGGCAGGGGCAGAACCAGCGCAAGGCCGCGGCCGTGGCGTCGCTGGAGCGGCTGCGTATCGGCGACGTGATCCGTGTGCCGTCGGGCCGGCGGGCCGGTCTGGCCGTCGTGCTGGACCCGGCGACCGGCGGGTTCGGCGAACCCCGTCCGCTGGTGCTCACCCAGGACCGCTGGGCGGGACGGGTCAGCCCGGGCGACTTCACCACGCCCGCCGAGGTGCTGGCCCGCATCCGGGTGCCCAAGCACTTCAACCACCGCTCGCCGGCGGCCCGGCGGGACCTCGCCGCCGAGGTCAGCGGCACCGGCCTCGACCGGCACGGTGGGCGCCGCGGTGGCCGCTCCCGGCAGACGCCCGGCGAGGACCACCGGCTCAGCCAGCTCCGCACCGAGCTGCGTAACCACCCCTGTCACGCCTGCCCGGAGCGGGAGGAGCACGCCCGCTGGGCGGAGCGCCGACGTCGTCTCGAACGGGACACCGAGGAGCTGCGCGAGCGGGTGTCGGGGCGTACCGGGTCCCTCGCCCGGACGTTCGACCGGATCGTCGCGCTGCTGACCGAACGTGGTTACCTCGGCCGCGACGGCGCGGTCACCGACGCCGGTCGGATGCTCGGCCGGATCTGGACCGAGGCGGATCTGCTGGTCGCCGAGTGCCTGCGTCGACGCGTGTGGGACGGGCTCTCCCCGGCCGAGCTGGCCGCCGCGGTGTCCGTGGTGGTCTTCGAGGCGCGCCGCGACGTCGACGAGCGGGCGTCCCTGCCGCGCGGCCCGGTCTCCGACGCCGTGGACGAGACGCTGAAGCTGTGGGGCGAGATCGAGGCCGACGAGGCCGCCCGTGGGCTGACCGCGACCCGCGAGCCGGATCTGGGCTTCGCCTGGCCGGTCTACCGGTGGGCCCGGGGCGAGGCCCTGGCGAAGGTGCTCGGCAGTGGGCACGAGATCGACGGCGAAATGCCGGCCGGCGACTTCGTCCGGTGGGCGCGGCAGGTGGTCGACCTTCTTGGCCAACTTTCCGACTCTGGCGGCGCGTCGCCGGAGCTGCGTTCCATGGCCCGGCAGGCGATCGCGGCCATCAACCGGGGAGTGCTGGCGTACCACACCTCGGCCTGATGATCACTTTCGGTCAACCGGCCCGGTGAATCGACGCATCGGACGGTCACCGTGACGGCACCCCACGAATAGCCGGGGGGCGCTATTGCGCCTGCTCGGAGCACCCCTGATCATTGCCCAGGCGCTGTGCATACGCGCCGGTAACGAGTGGGGAGAAACATCGCCGTGGCGGACATCAATCACTTTGAGTACGGGTGGATCACGCCCGCGCTGAGCTACGCGCTGTCGGTGCTCGGGTCGGTCCTGGGGCTCGTCTGCGCCGGCCGCATCCGCACGGCCCGTACCGCCCGCCAGCGCGCCTGGTGGGGCCTCCTGGCCGCCTGGGCCCTCGGCGGCACCGCCATCTGGGCGATGCACTTCATGGCCATGCTCGGCTTCGCCGTCGACGGCACCCGCATCCGATACGACGTGCCGCTCACCGTCGCCAGCACCGCCATCGCGGTGGTTGCGGTCGGCATCGGCCTGGCCATCGTCGGCACCGGCCGGCTGAACCCGGTACGCCTCATCGCCGGCGGCGTGTTCACCGGCGCCGGGGTCGCCGCCATGCACTACACCGGCATGGCGGCGATGCGCCTCAACGGCAGCCTCAACTACGACACCATCCGGGTCGTCCTCTCCGTGGTCATCGCGGTCGTCGCCGCGACCGTGGCCCTGTGGCTCGCGATGACCGTCCGGCGCGGCCTGGCGATCTTCGCCTCCGCGCTGGTCATGGGCGTCGCGGTGAACGGCATGCACTTCACCGGCATGAGCGCCCTCTCGGTGCACCTGCACGAACGCTCGGGCGGAGTGACCGGTGCCGGGGTGAGCGCCCTGCTGGTGCCGATCGTCGTGGCGGTGATCTTCGGCGTGGTCGGGCTGCTCTACGCCCTGCTCGCCGCCCCCACCGACGACGACCTGGCCGCCGCCGCGTACCTGGACGCGCGCTGGACCCCGGAACCCACCCTGGCCGCGCCGGCAGCCGCCCCGGACCCGGTCGGGCTGCGCGCCCGCTCCACCCTCGGGACGCCCGGCACCCCGTTCCCGTCCCGCCGGGACAACCCGCCGCGCTGACTGCCCGCGCCGGGGGGACGGGTCAGGCCACCGGGACCCGGTCCAGGAAGCCGAGCACCTCGCGGAGCTGCCCGTTGCCGTCCAGCACGGCGACGTCGAAGCCCACGACCGGCGCCTCGACCCCGTCGGGCCCCAGCTCCCAGGTGAACCGGACCTGGTCGTGGTGGCCGTCGACCGGGCCGGCCAGCCGGAACGTCAGGCCGGGAAACTGGCCCTGCACGGCCGCGATCGTCGCGTCGATGGCGTCGCGGCCCTCGGCGACGGTGAGCGGGTCGACGTAGCGGGCGTCGGGGGCCCACACCTCGGCGATCTGGGTGCGGCGGCGGGCCGGGTCGGTCTCGTTCCAGATCGCGATGTACCGCTCGGCCAGCGCGTCGAAGCTCGTAGCCATGACTTCTCTCCTCATCGTCGGGCGGCGGTGGGCGCCGCTCTCGGGAGAGATGGTTGCGGTCGAGCCGGGGCGCTGTCGATTACGTCGGAGGTAATGGTCCGTACGTCGGCGCACTCACTAGGGTCGGTCGCGTGACGACGACCAGACCGGTGGGACGGGTCGGAGAGCTGCTGCGCGACTGGCGCCGGAGCCGTCGGATGAGCCAACTGGACCTGTCGATCGAGACGGGGATCTCGGCCCGACACCTGAGCTTCGTGGAGACCGGTAGGTCCCAGCCGAGCCCCGAGCTGATCCTGCGGCTGGCCGAGCAGCTCGACGTGCCACTGCCGGACCGCAACACGATCCTGCTCGCCGGCGGGTACGCGCCCGTCTACCCCCGCCACGAGCTGGACGACCCGGAGCTGGCGCCGGTGCGTGCCGCCGTGCGGCGGATCCTCGACGGCCACGGCCCGTACCCGGCGGTGCTCATCGACCGGCACTGGCAGCTCGTGGAGGCCAACCCCGCAGTGGCGTTGTTCACCGAGGGCGCGGCCCCGCACCTGCTCGTTCCTCCGGTAAACGTCCTGCGGCTCAGTCTGCACCCCGACGGCATGGCTCCGCGGATCGGCAACCTGCCCGAGTGGCGGGCGCACCTGCTCACCCGGCTGCGCCAGACGACCGCCGCCACCGGCGACGCGGCCCTGCATGAGCTGCACGAGGAGCTGCGGGGCTATCCCGGCGACAACGGCCGTTCGCCGGCCATCGACGACCCGGTCTCGCGGGTCGCCGTCGGGCTCCGGTACCACCACCACGGCCGGGAGCTGTCCTTTCTCAGCACCACCACCGTGTTCGGCACCCCGCTGGATGTCACAGTCGCCGGGCTGGCCGTCGAGTCGTTCTTTCCCGCCGACGCGGCGACGGCGCGTGCCCTCGGCGTCCGGGGCAGCGACGAGGTCCCACCGAACTGACCGAGGTGATCCCGCCGTGCGGGCGGCGAGGTGTGTCGGTGTTGAATGCGGGGGTGTCCGCCACCCCCGCGAGTCAACCGGACACAGAGGAGGGTGAGATGAACTTCCAGCGCCTCGGCCCGAGCGGCCAGGAGATCCCGGTCGTCGAGCGTGACGGTACGACCTTCGACCTGCGGCCGCTCACCGCCGACCTGGACGGGGCGTTCTGGGCGTCGGACGGGATCGCGCGGACGCGCGGCGCGCTCGACCGGGGCGAGCTGCTCGAGCTGCCCGGGGCCGCGTCGCTGCGGGTGGGCGCCCCGGTGGCGCGTCCGGCGAAGATCGTCTGCATCGGACTCAACTACCGCGACCACGCGGCGGAGACGGGCGCGGCGCTGCCCGCCGAGCCGGTGGTCTTCATGAAGGACCCGATGACCATCGTCGGGCCGTACGACGACGTGCTCGTTCCCCGTGGCTCGACCAAGACCGACTGGGAGGTCGAACTCGCGGTCGTCGTCGGAACGACCATCCGGTACGCCGAGTCTCCGGAGCAGGCCCTGCGCCACGTCGCCGGGTACGCGGTGTCGCACGACGTCTCCGAGCGCGCCTTCCAGTT
The DNA here is from genome assembly GCF_049841635.1 of Micromonospora sp. DT44. Taxonomy (NCBI): domain Bacteria; kingdom Bacillati; phylum Actinomycetota; class Actinomycetes; order Micromonosporales; family Micromonosporaceae; genus Micromonospora; species Micromonospora sp. DT44. The sequence goes on from NZ_JBNCKS010000022.1 coordinate 64,713, forward strand.
GGAGCGCGGCGGCCAGTGGGACAAGGGCAAGAGCTGCGAGACCTTCAACCCGCTGGGGCCGAGTCTCGTGCCGGCCGACGAGGTCGACGATCCGCAGTCGCTCGCGCTGCGCCTGTGGGTCAACGGCGTGCTCCGCCAGGACGGGTCCACCGCCAACATGATCTTCCCGGTGGCGCACGTGCTCTGGTACCTGAGCCAGTTCATGGTCCTCTACCCGGGCGACGTCATCAACACGGGAACGCCGGCCGGGGTCGCGCTGGGTCTTCCGGATCACCCGTACCTGCGCGCCGGTGACGTCGTGGAGCTGGAGGTCGCCGGCCTGGGCCGGGCACGCCAGACGCTGGTGGCGGCATGACCGCGGAGTTCGCCGGGCTGGCCGCGATCGTCACCGGCGGCTCGTCCGGCATCGGACGCGCCACCGCCGTGGAGTTGCGCGCCCGGGGCGCCCGCGTGGCCGTCCTGGACCTCGACCCGAGCGGGCTTGACGACGACATCGCCGGCATCACCGCCGACGTGTCGAGCCGGCCGTCGGTGGAGGCGGCGGTCGCCGAGGCGGCCACCGTGCTCGGCGGCCTCGACGTGGTGGTCAACAACGCCGGCATCGGCGCGACCGGAACCGTCGCCGACCAGGGCGACGACGAGTGGCACCGGGTGCTCGACGTCAACGTGGTCGGCATGGCCCGGGTAGTCAGCGCCGCGCTGCCCTGGCTGCGCCGCTCGGAGCACGCCTCGGTCGTCAACATCTCGTCCATCGCTGCGCTCAACGGGCTGCCGGGCCGCGCGCTCTACTCGGCCAGCAAGGGCGCCGTGCTGTCGCTGACCCTCGCCATGGCCACCGACCACGTCCGCGAGGGCATCCGGTTCAACTGCGTCTGCCCCGGCACGGCGGACACGCCGTGGGTCGGGCGGCTGCTCGCGCAGGCGGACGACCCGGCGGCCGAGCGGGCGGCGCTGCGGGCCCGTCAACCCATCGGACGGCTGGTCACCCCGGAGGAGGTCGCCAACGCGATCCTCTACCTCGCGTCACCCCGATCGGCGTCGACCACGGGTACGGTGTTGGACGTCGACGGTGGGGTCACCCACCTGCGGGTCCGACCGTGACGACGGGCGGGGGTGTGCCGTGCGGATCGCGCTCTTCGTGACCTGCCTGGCCGACACCATGTTCCCGCAGGCGGCCACGGCGACCGTACGGCTGCTGGAACGGCTCGGCCACGAGGTCGTCTTCTCCACCGAGCAGACCTGCTGTGGGCAGATGCACGTCAACACCGGCTACCGGCGCGAGGCCGTGCCGCTGGTGCGCCGCCACGTGCGCACCTTCGACAGGTACGACGTGATCGTTGCGCCGTCGGGCTCCTGCGTCGGGTCGGTCCGGCACCAGCACGCGATGGTGGCCCGGCAGGCGGGCGACGAGGGTCTGGCCGACCGGGCCGAGTCGGTGGCCGCGCGGACGTACGAGTTGTCGGAGCTGCTCGTGGACGTGCTCGGCGTGACCGACGTGGGCGCGTACTACCCGCACCGGGTCACCTACCATCCGACCTGCCACTCGCTGCGGATGCTGCGGGTGGGCGACCGGCCGCGACAGCTGCTGCGCGAGGTGCGCGGCCTCGACCTGGTCGAGTTACCGGCGGCGGAGCAGTGCTGCGGCTTCGGTGGCACGTTCGCCGTGAAGAACCCGGAGACGTCCACGGCCATGCTGGCGGACAAGATGCGCCACGTGCTGGACACCGGCGCCGACGTGTGCGCTGCCGGCGACGTGTCCTGCCTCATGCACATCGGCGGTGGCCTGTCACGGCTGCGCACCGGGGTGCGTACCGTGCACCTCGCCGAGATCCTGGCGTCGACGGAGACCAGCGGCGCAGCGGCGGCCCGGTCGTGACCCGCCGGACGTTCCTCGGCATGCCGGCGACCGCGCCGCCCGGCGTGGGGCACCTGCGCGGCGACGAGTCGTTCCCGACCGCCGCGCGGCGCAGCCTGGCCGACCCGCAACTGCGGCGGAACCTGCGGCACGCCACGACGACGATCCGGACCAAGTCCGGATCGGTGATCGCCGAGCAGGCCGACTGGGAGCAGTTGCGCGCGGCCGGCGCGGCCATCAAGACCGACACCCTGCACCGCCTTCCCGAGCTGCTGGAACAGCTCGAGACGAAGGTCGCGGCGGCCGGCGGTGTGGTGCACTGGGCGGCGGACGCGATCGAGGCCAACCGCATCGTCACCGACCTCGTCCAGGCGACCGGCGCGGACCGCGTCATCAAGGTCAAGTCGATGGCGACCCAGGAGATCGGCCTCAACGAGGCCCTGGAGGCGGCCGGGATCACCGCCGTCGAGACCGACCTCGCGGAGCTGATCGTGCAGCTCGGCGACGACCGGCCGAGCCACATCCTGGTACCCGCGATCCACCGCAACCGCGCCGAGATCCGTGAGATCTTCCTGCGCGAGATGCCCGGCGTCGACCCCGCGCTCACCGACGACCCGACGGCCCTGGCGGCCGCCGCGCGCCGGTTCCTGCGCCAGACCTTCCTGAGTACGCCGGTGGCGGTGTCCGGCGCGAACTTCGCCATCGCCGAGACCGGCACCCTCGCCGTGGTGGAGTCCGAGGGCAACGGCCGGATGTGCCTGACCCTGCCGGAAACCCTCATCACCGTCATGGGCGTGGAGAAGGTGGTGCCCACCTGGCGTGACCTGGAGGTCTTCCTCCAACTCCTGCCGCGCGCGTCGACGGGGGAGCGGATGAACCCGTACACCTCGATGTGGACGGGCGTCACCCCCGGCGACGGGCCGCAGGCGTTTCACCTGGTCCTGCTGGACAACGGGCGCAGCGCGGTGCTCGCCGACGAGGTGGGTCGGCAGGCGCTGCGGTGCATCCGCTGCTCGGCGTGCCTCAACGTGTGCCCGGTCTACGAGCGCGCGGGCGGGCACGCGTACGGGTCGGTGTATCCCGGGCCCATCGGGGCGGTGCTGTCTCCCCAGCTCACCGGCATCGAGGACAATGCGTCCCTGCCGTACGCGTCGACGCTCTGCGGCGCCTGCTACGACGCCTGCCCCGTGAAGATCAACATCCCGGAGTTGCTGGTGCACCTGCGCGCCGAGGCCGTCGAGGCGCGACAGCGACCCACGGCCGAGTCGATCGCGATGGCCGCCGCCGCGTACACCATGGACCGACCCCGGCTGTACGCGGCCGGGCAGCGCGCGGCCCGGCTGAGCCGGCTCGCCGGTCGGCGGGGTCGAGGTCTGCCCCCGCCGCTGAACGGCTGGACCGCCAGCCGGGACCTGCCCGACCCGCCGGCGCAGACGTTCCGCGAATGGTGGGCCGATCGGTGAACTCCCGCGACCTCGTCCTCGGCCGACTGCGCGCCGCGCTCGCCGGCAGTCCCGCCGATCCGGTGCCGGTGCCGCGCGATTACCGCCGGACCGCCGACGCGGACCTCGACCAGCTGGCGCAGCGACTGACCGACTACCGGGCGCAGGTGCACCGGGTTCCCGAGGCCGCCGTCGCCGACACGATCGCCGACATCCTGCCGGCGGGCGGCACGGTCGTCGTACCCCCGGGTCTGCCCTCCGCCTGGCTGCCGCCGACGGTGACCGCGCTGCCCGACGACGGCCTCGACCACGCGCGGATCGGCGCGGCGGACGCCGTCGTCACCGCCGCCGCGGTCGCCGTCGCCCAGACCGGGACCGTGGTCCTCGACGGCTCGCCCGACCAGGGACGCCGTGTGCTCAGCCTGCTGCCGGACCTGTACATCTGCGTGGTCCGCGCCGACCAGGTCGTGGCCACCGTTCCCGAGGCCCTGGCCCGGCTCACGCCGCAACGCCCGCTGACCTGGATCAGCGGGCCGTCGGCCACCAGCGACATCGAGCTGATCCGCGTCGAGGGCGTGCACGGCCCCCGCCGCCTGCACATCCTCCTGCTGCCCTGAGGTCAGGACTCTGCTACGTAGACGCCCTTACCGGGATGTCCCTCGATCGACCCGCGATCTTTGAGGATCGTCATGACCCGGTTGATCGTGGAGATGTGCACGCCGTGCTGTTCGGCCAGCTCCCGCGTGGACGGTAACTTCTCGCCCGGCGCAAGCTCTCCGGACTTGATCTTTTCGGCTATCTCGTTGGCGATGCGCCGGTAATCTACTCGCTCGGTCGGCATCAGCCGACCTGCGCGGGTCGGAGTTGGCTCAGGACGGTGGGGTCGGTGATGCGGTCGTCGGCGGCCAGCATGATCGCCTTGGACAGGATCGTGGCGAGCATGGCGTCGTCGTCGAACGGCAGGTGCAGGCGGCCGGTCTGCTGACGTGCCGCCACGATGCACAGGTACCTGTCGTCGGGCTCCATCATGATGTTGCCCGACCCGAGGTGGATGCGGTACGCGCGCAGGTTGCCCCGCACCCGCAGGTACCGCTCCGCGAGGTCCACCCGGTCGGCGATGGCCATCCGGGGCAGCAGTCGGGCGAGCGCGTCCCCGCGTACCTGCGCGGACGGGGTCAGCTCCGCCACCGCCGTGCGGTGCCAGTAGGCGGAGAACCGGTCCTCGCCACGGTCCGCCCACTGTGGATCGGTGGCGATCGAGGTGACGCCGACGAACAGGTCCACGTCGCGCATGGCCTCGGTGAACACCAGCGGGGGCACGTCGATGATCTGCGCCGGTTGCCACGTCTTCCCGTCGTGTCGGGCGAAGCGCACCTGGTCGGTCGAGCAGTACTCGACGTCGTGGCGGCGCTCCTCCGGGTCGTTGACGAGCGCGTGGTGGAAGGACGCCTGCCACGCGCCGCCACCGAAGACCTTGGTGGCCTCGCTGTCGTACCCGCCGTCCCACGTGCCCAGGTAACCCGCCTGCCAGCCACGGGCGCGCATCAGGGCGTTGGCCTGCCGGTAGCGCAGGATGTGCGCGGCGAACCGGTTGGAGTAGGTCTCCGTCTTCTCCTCGGCCGGCGTGCGCAGGTAGACCTCGCGGAACGCCTGTTTGAACGGCTGCGTCAGGCCGGCGTCGACCAGGTGGGCGCGCCAGGCCAGCACCTCGGCCGTGTCGGCGCGGGCCGGATGCCACAACCGGACCGATCCGTGGCCGAGGGCGTGGCCGTCCCGGTCGACCATCGTCCACCCGTCGCGGTTCCGCCGGGGTAGGCCGGCCGTCCAGCGCTGGCCGTCGGTGCTGGTCTCCCACAGCAGACTCCGCGCGTAGGTCGCGGTCACCGGGTGGTCGAGCAAGCGCGACGACCAGTCGGGGTACGACCAGACGCGCTCCTCGGACAGCAGCCCCTCCACCCGCTGCCGCTCGCTGACCAGCGTCGCGCCGACCCGCTTGACCAGACTCCGCAACTCGGCGAGATCGTCCTCGTGGGACTGCTTCACCTGCGCCGGAACGCCCTTGAGGCTGGCCCCGTCGCGGGCGAAGACCAGGCGTGCCCGCTCGCCCACGATCTCGACCGTCGCCTCGTACGGGCCGACCGCCCGGCGCAGCCGCCCGTCCGGTCCGAGACCGTGGTCGTCGACGGCCAGCTCCATGACCTCGCTGAGCGACCAGCCGCGTCGGGCCCCGAGCTGGGTCAGCGCGGTCTGGACCCGGCTCCGCACCGCCTTGTTGCGGACCGTCACCGCGAGGCGGGCCAGCGTACGCAGGGGCACGTCGCCGTCCCGGTCGGCCAGGAGTCGTACCGCCGCGATGGCCGTCCGTGGGGCGTACGGGAATCCGGCGGCCTGGCGGGGTGCGGCGGCCGCGCCGGCGGTGGCCCGGGCCAGTAGCTCCGTCGCCCGCTCGTCGCGCTCGCGGGACAGCGCCCAGACCAGCCCGCGCAGGAGACGGTCCGTGTCGTCGTGGACGCTCCGCCCGTGGGCGGTGAACGCGTCGAGGAGCTGGCGGACGACCTGCCGGCCGCCGTGTGCGGCCACGAGCAGTTCGTCGAGGCGGCGCAGCCACTTCGCGGTCGCCGCCGGTTTGTCCAGCGCGGCGCAGTGCTCCAGCAGCTCCGGCACGCCCGGCGCGACGAGGTCGGCGCCCAGGTCGGCGCGGACAGTGGGCCCGAAGCTGTCCCCGTCGTGCAGCAGCCACGCCGGCAGGCGGCTGCCGGTGGCGCGGTCGATGGCCTGGCCGAGCAGCGTGACGGTACGCCGTCGGGTCGCCGCCGCGATGAAGTAGTCGTCGAGCAGCTCGCTGCTCAGGGCGGACAGCGCCGGCACCAGGTCGGCCAGCTCGGCGGCCGTCAGGCGCGGCGCGATCAGGGCGGGTAGCTCCAGGTCGGTGCCATCGTCGACGCCGCCTCGGCGAGCGACCACGTCCAGGCACCACAGCAGGTCCGCCCGCGTGAAGGGGACATCCTCGGTGGCGAGGTTGGGCAGCACCCCGCTCATCCCGGACGTCGATCCCCGGTGCAGGGCCAGGGCGGCCCGGCGGCGCTCCTCGGCCGGCCACGCCCGTACGGTGGCCCACTCCGGCAGGTTCGTCACCGACGACACCCAGTAGTTCGCGCTGGCAGCGCGCAGCAGCGTGCGGATTCGTTCGTCGGCCTCGGCGAGACCGGTCTCCACCTGCCGCCGGTCCGCATCGCTCAGGTGGGGGAGCAGCGCCGTCCAGTCGCCCATGTCAGCCACCCACCAACGCGACGAGCCGGACGAACGCCACGTCGGGATCGGTTCGCAGGTCGATCTCCTCGTCGAGGTCGTCGACCTGGTGATCACCGATCAGCAGCAGGAAACCGTTGTGGGCGAACGCGGCACAGGCCCGATCCGCCTGCGCCTCCCAGTCGAGCCGCCGGCCCGGGGCGACCCGGTAGCCGTTCAGCGTGGCCTCCGTGTCGGTCGGCTGCACCAGGCCCCGGAAGTGCCGCGGCCGCTCGGCGTTGAACCGCGCCACCTCCTCGCGGACCCGTAGCCGAACCAGCTCCCGCGCGGAGATCCGCTCCGGCAGGCCCGTCAACGGCCAACGGTCGACGGCTCTGCCGGTCGCCGTCTCGTCCCGAACGATCACCGTGACCATGCGTTGCGCTCCTCGCCCTCAGGTGAGCGGCAGCATGGCACGGCCGTCCGACGAAAACGCGCCCCCCAGCGCGTCAGGTCAGCCGCTAGTGTGCAGCCGATCGGATCACGGGAGAGGGCGGTTGTGAGCTACACCTTCCACGTCGACCTGCGCGGCATCGTCGACCTGCTCAGTCACCACCTGTACGCCAGCCCACGCGTCTACGTCCGCGAGCTGATGCAGAACGCCGTCGACGCGATCACCGCCCGTCGGGTGGGCGAGCCCGGCGCGCCGGGCGCGATCCGGATCTACCCACCGGAGTCCACAGGGGACGGCACGCTGCGCGTCGAGGACACCGGCGTCGGTCTCACCGAATCGCAGGTGCACGAGCTGCTCGCCACGATCGGCCGCAGCTCCAAGCGGGACGACCTGGGGTTCGCCCGACACGAGTTCCTCGGCCAGTTCGGCATCGGTCTGCTCTCCTGCTTCCTGGTCGCCGACGAGATCCGGGTGTCCACCCGTGCGGCCGGCTCGCCGACCGTCGAGTGGATCGGTTACGGCGACGGGCGCTACGAGCTGCACATCGCCCCGGCCGAGCGGGAACGCCCCGAGCAGGGCACCACCGTGACCCTGGTGCCCCGGCGCGGCGCCGAGCACTGGCTGCGCAGGGACAGCGTCGTCGAGATCGCCTCGCTGTACGGGTCGCTGCTCCCGATCGGCGTCCACGTCGACCACGAGGCCATCACCACCGGACTCGCCCCCTGGGAAAACGACCCGGCCGAGCCGGCGGCGGCACGGCGGGAGCGCCTTGACGCGTACGCCCAGGAGGTCTTCGGTTTTCCGCCCTTCGACGTGATCGACCTGGCGGTGCCCGCGGCGGGCCTGCGCGGGGTGGCGTTCGTGCTGCCTATGCCGGCCAACCCGACGTCGCGGGTGGCCCACCGGGTCTATCTCAAGCAGATGCTGCTCTCCGAGGACATCGAACGGCTGCTGCCCGAGTGGGCCTTCTTCGTCCGGTGCGTGGTCGACACCACCGAGCTGCGCCCGACCGCGAGTCGGGAGGCGCTCTACGAGGACGCGCTGCTCGACGAGGTCCGCGACGCGCTGGGCGACACCCTGCGCGGCTGGATGACCCGGCTCGGACGCACCGACCCGCGTCGCCTCCAGGCCTTCCTGCGGGTGCACCACCTGGGCGTCAAGGCCCTGGCGGTGCACGACGACGAGATGCTGCGCCTGGTCGAGCAGTGGTGGCCGTTCGAGACGAACATGGGCCCGCTGACGCTCGCCGAGTTCCGGGAGCGGCACGGCGTGGTGCGGTACACGCCGTCGGTGGACGAGTTCCGGCAGCTCGCCGCGGTCGCCGCCGCCCAGGGGATCGCCGTGGTCAACGCGGGCTACGTGTACGACGCCGAGTTGCTGCGTCGGCTGCCCGACGTGGACAGCGGCGTCGTCACCGAGATCCTCACGGCCAGTGACCTGGCGACCCGGCTGGAACCGCTCGACCCGGACGTCGAGCTGGCCGTGCGGCCCTTCCTCGTCCTGGCGCAGCGGACCCTCGACCGGCTCGGCGTGCAGGTGCTCGTGCGTGCCTTCGAACCGGCCAGCATGCCGGCGCTGCACCTGCTCGACGGTGACACCGCCCTGGCGGTGGACCTGCGTCAGGGGCAGGAGCAGGCCGACGAGCTGTGGTCGTCGATCCTCGGCACCTTCACCCAGGGCCGCGACGAGCGGCCGCAGCTCGTGTTCAACCACCGCAACCCCCTTGTCCGGCAGGCCACCGCCACCGGCGACGACGAGCTGACGACGCTCGCGATCGAGGGCCTGTACGTGCAGGCGCTGCTGCTGGGCCACCAGCCGCTGCGGCCCGCCGACACGGCCGCGTTGAACCAGTCGTTCCTCGGTCTGCTCGCCCGCGCCATGGAGGGAACCCGATGACCACCTCCGAGCAGGAGCTGCGGGAGCGCCTCAGCCAGGCGTACGCGCTGCCACGTGGCCCGGCCCGCTTCGCCGCGCTGGACGCGGTCTTCCGGCACGCGGACGCGGCCGGCGACGTGCCGTTCGCCTTCTCGGCCCGGATGAGCGCGATCAGCGACTTCCACCACGGCGGCGACCCGACCCGGGCGTTCCTCGCCTTCTCCTGGTGCCTGGCGACGTTCGACCGGCAGCCGGAGGTGGTCGAGGGTTACCACGCGCGCTCGCTGCTGTGGGACTTCAAATGGATCGTCTGGGCGCTGCCCCAGTTCCCGGACATCCCGCTGGAGCGCACCATGGCGGTGCTCGACGACATGCAGCGCCGCTACCAGCTCGCCGGGCAGAGCCTGCACGCGGTCCACCAGCATCGCTGGCTCGTGGCGCACCATGTCGGGGACATGGAGGCCGCCCAGGAGGCGTACGACCGGATGGTCACCGCCAAGCGGGACTCGATGTCCGACTGCCAGGCGTGCGTTCCGTCGGGGCAGGTCCGGCACCTCACGTCGCTCGGCCGGTTCGACGAGGCCATCACCATCGGGGAGCCGTACAAGCGCGGCGGCTGCACCGAACAGCCACAGTGGATGCTCAGCGAGCTGCTCACGCCGTACCTGCGGACGGGCCGCTTCGACGAGGCCGTCGAGGCGCACCGGGACGGCTACCGCCGCATCCGCGACGACCGTCACCACCTCGACAACCTCGCCCAGCACGTGCTGTTCTGCGGGCTGACCGGCAACGAGGCGCGGGGCCTGGAGCTGGTGGAGCGGCACCTGAGCTGGCTGGAGCGCCCCTCGTCGCCGTACGCGGCGATGGAGTTCGCCGCGTCCGCCGCGCTGGTGCTCGGCCGGCTGCGCGCGGCGGGTCACGCAGACCTGACGCTGTCCCGCCGCTCGGACGACGGCACCCGCCGCTGGGAGGCGACGGTCGCCGAGGTGCACGACGAGGTGGCCGCGCAGGCCCGCGCGATCGCCGCCCGGTTCGACGTCCGGAACGGCAACCGGCACCAGAGCGAGCGGGTCGAGGCGCGGATGGCGGCGACGCCGGTGGCGCGGCACGTGCCGCTCACCGTCCTCGCCGGGCGGGTCACCACGTCCGAGCGGGCGACCGACCCGGCGCTGGCCGCGCTCGTCGAACGGGTCGCCGCGCTCACCGCGGCCGGCGACCAGGCCGGCGCCGCACGGACCCGGCTCGACGTGGCGCACACCCTGCGCAACGCGGGCCGGCAGGAGGACGCGATCGAGGCCGCCGAGGAGGCGGTCCGCAGCCTCGACCGGGTCGGTCTGCGCGACGACGCGCTGCGCTGCCGCCACCTGCTGTGGGAGCTGTACCGCCGGGGCTACCACCACCGCGATGCCGCGCGGGTGGTGCTCGCCGAGCTGATCCGGGCCGGGGACCTGCCCGACGGGTTACCGCCGCTGGAGGTCGTCCTGGAGGACTCCGCCGACCTGCTCCACGGTGCGGAGGGGTTCACCCACCTGGTCACGGCCGCCGACCGGCACCGGGCCAACGGTGACGCCGACGCCGAGCTGCGGGTGCTGCGCAAGGCGCTGGGCCGGCTCGCCAACCGGCCGCCCGACGACGTCGCCTGGGCGATGCTGGCGCGCGTCGACGCCCTCGCCGCGGCGGCGCGGCCCGACTCCGCCGAGCTGGCGGGCCGGGACCAGGTGACCGCCGCGCAGCTCCTGAATCGTGCCGGCCGTACCGCCGAGGCGCTCGACCGGCTCGATACGGCCGTCAGCCTGTTCGGCGGCGACGAGCTGGCGGACGATCGTCGCTCGGCCCGGCTGTACCGGGCGCGGTTGCGTCTGCGTCTCGGCGAGCCGGCCCGCGCCGAGGCGGAGGCCCGGGAGGTGCTGGCCGAGGACCCCGACGAGTACGGCTACGACGCCACCGCGCTGCTGACCCTCGCGCTGCGGGCGCAGGGTCGCGCCGACGAGGCCGAGAAAGCGCTGGCCGCGCAGGACATGGACGAGGACGACCTCGACTACTACGAGCAGGACCTCGAACCGGACGACGACGAGGACTGACCGGCCGGGCGGGCGCAGCCGACGACGAGGGTGGCCAACAGGGCGGGGTGATCGGTCGCCCCGTCCAGGTCGACCGACCGGGCGCAGCACAGGCCGATGTCGTCGCTGGCCACGATGTGCTGCACCGCCCCGTCACCGACGCGGAGATGACCAGGCGGCGCGCACGTCCCCACGTCGCCGGGGCCCAGGTTGAGGTCACCGCTCAGCACCGTGGGGGCGTACCCGGTGCGCCGACGAATGGCGGGCAGGATCGCGTCGATCAGGTGGCCGCACTGGGTGAGCGCGACGCTGCGGCTGGTGGCCGCCAGGTGGGTGGTGCAGGCGTTGAGCCCACCCTCGACGTGGACGCACAGCCAGGGCCGTTCCTCGGGGTCGGCGAGGTCCTGCGCCGGGTGGATCCCACTGTGCACCGTGTACCGGCTGGCCGTCGTCGGCAGTCGGGCCAGCAGGCCGATGCCGTACGCCCGGCCGTTGCGGCACCGGGTGTCGGCGCCGCTGGGCCGGTCGCCGGCAGCCTGGAAGGCGGACGTGACTCTCGCGCGGCCGTGCACCGTCGCGAACACCGCCGCCAGCAGGGGCACGTCGTCCTGGCAGATCTCGTTGAGGGTGACCAGATCGGGCCGCTCGGTCCTGATCAGCTCGGCGGCCCTGGGCACCGCCCGGCCGGTGTAGCAGGCGGCGCGACCGCTGTTGCACAGGTTCAGCTGCGCCACCCACAGGGTCGTGGGCGCGGGGGAGGCGGGGACGGGCCGGGCCGGCACACCGGCGACGACGACGAGACAGCCGACGGCGAGGGCCCGGCGAATCGCGCGGAACGGGCCGTTCGCGCGCCGGCCAGGAACGGTCATGCCCCGGCGGCGGTCGGTGTCGCCGGGCGGATCGTCGGACATGCGGACTCCGGCAGCAGGGCGGCACTCTTCGCCGAGGTGTCCGCGATCCTACTGCCGGCCGCCCGGCGCTCTATGGTGGACCGATGATCACCTGCGTCGTGCACTACACCATCGACCCCGCGCAGATCGAGGCGTTCGAACGATTCGCCCGCGCGTGGATGAGGCTCGTGGCCCGGCACGGCGGCGTGCACCACGGCTACTTCCTGCCCGCCGAGGGCGCCAGCGACCGGGCCGAGGCGTTGTTCAGCTTCGACAGCCTCGCGGCGTACGAGCGGTACCGCGCACGATTCGGCCACGACCCGGAGTTCGTCGCGGCCGACGCGATCCGTGACGAGTCGGGTTGCGTGCTGCGCTACGAGCGGACGTTCATGCGCCCGCTCCTGCCCGATGACGACATGACAGTGGCCCGCTGACACGGGCCGTGCGGGGAGGGTGGGACCCCGCACGACCCGTGCCGGCTCAGCGGTGCGGCCGGGGCGCGACGCGCGGCAGGACGTACGGCGGGCCAGCGAAGATCAGATCCGACTTCAGTTCCTGGTACGCCCGCTTGGGCTGGTAGTTCTCGTCGTAGATGGTGGCCAGGCCCTCGGGCGGGTCGTTGAACCAGTCCGGCACCCACGAGTACTTGTCGCTGAAACCCCAGACGGTGTACGACAGGCAGTCGCGTACGGCGAGGCACGCCTTCATCAGCACGCTGAAGTTGGCCGCCGACGCCTGCAACCGGGGGTTGATCTCCTCGGAGTTACCGGCCTGGACGCCTGCGGTCATCTGGCTCCGGACGTCGACCTCGGTGAACGCGGTGGCCAGGCCGAGCGCGGAGAAGCGCTTCAGGGCGGCGGTCACCTGCAGGGTGTCGAAGTTGCCGAACTGGGTGCCCAGGTGGCCCTGTGAGCCGACGCCGTCGATCGGGACGCCCTTGGCGCGCAGGCCCTTGGCCATGTCGTAGACGAACTGCGTCTTGTCGTCGGCCGGGTTGCCCGAGCCGAACGCCTCGATGTTGTAGTCGTTGTAGAACAGCAGCGCCTTCGGATCGGCGGCGCGGGCCCAGCGGAACGCGTCGGCGATGTAGTCCGGGCCGAGGTTCTGCGCCCAGAAGCCCTTGTAGTGCAGCGTCGACGGGGTGTCCCAGGGGTCGCTGACCGCCTCGTTGACGACGTCCCACTGCCAGATCTTGCCCTGGTAGCGGCTCGCGACGGCGGTGATGTGCTTGCGCAGCAGCTCGCGCAGCTCCTGCTTGCTGATGGTGCCGTCGGCGACGCCGCTGGTGAGCCAGGCGGGCAGTTGGTTGTGCCAGACCAGCACGTGGCCCCGGACGCTCTGGTGGTTGCGCTGGGCGAACTGGATGAGCTGGTCGGCGGCCGTCCAGTCGTAGGTGCCCCGGGTGGGCTCCAGGCTCTCCCACTTCATCGCGTTCTCGGCGGTGACCGAGGAGAACTCCGAGGCGGCGAGCTGGCGGTAGCGCGGGTCGTTGGCGTCGTTGAGGGCTTCCGCGTTGACCGCGGTGCCGATCTTCAGGCCGTGGCGCTGGCCGAGGGCCGCCAGCGTCTGGGTGGTCGGGTCGTACGGCCGGCTCGCGGTGGCCGGAAGCGCGTTCAACGCCGCAGCGGTCGCGACGGCGACGACGCCGGCGCTGATCCACCGTCTTGGCTTCATCTGCCTACCTCTCGATAATGATCGACAAGTGTCGATCTTTGAAGGAAGGGTGCGGCCCGGGATGAAAGGGCACGGGGGAGTGGCTTTGAAGGACCGGAAACTCGTTCGAAACATTATGGCCGTCGATGGGCCCCGTCAACTCTGAAAACTTCCGGAAAAGAGACGGGTGAGCTGCGCGACTGTGGATAGTCATCGGATGAAAGTTTCGCCGCTGCGCCGGGCGGCAGGGCGTCAACGGCAGTGGGGACGGCACCGACCTGGAAGGGTCGGTGCCGTCCCCACTCAGCGGGACCGGCGGCGGATCAAGCGTTCAGCCGCGCCTCGATCGCCTCGATGACGCGCGGACGCAGCTCCGCGGCGCGGATCACGGCGTCCACCGAGCCGACCTCGACGGCCCGTTGGATGTTGTGCACCCGGTCGAACTCGGTAGCCACCTCGCCGAGCTTCTCCGCCCGCACCGAGGACCGCAGCTCGTCGAGCTCGGCCGTCAACGCGGCGCGCTCGGTGCCGGACGCGGCGGCGACGCGGGCTTCCAGGGCGCGTACCCGCTCGTCGGCGGCCGTCCGGGCGTTGACGTCGGCGGAGAACACCACCGCGGCGGCGGGAGCGCCACCGAGCACCGAGGCGAAGGACCCTTCCAACGCGAGCACCGTCATGCTCGGGTTCAGCGCCTTCGAGAACACCACGAACGCGCCGCCGTGGTATCGCGAGATCACGCAGAACACGATCGGACCCTGGAAGTTGACGATCGCCCGGCCGATCTCCGCGCCGTACTCCAGTTGCAGCTTGCGCATCGACTCGGGCGAGCCGTCGAAGCCCGACAGGTTGGCCAGCACGACCAGCGGCCGGTTGCCGCTGGCCGCGTTGATGGCCCGCGCGGCCTTCTTCGACGAGCGGGGGAAGAGCGTGCCCGCCGTGTAGGTGTCCGGGCCGTCGGTGGGCGGGAACCCCCGACGCGGCACCGACCGGGACTCGATACCGAGCAGGCACACCGGGATGCCGCCGAGGTGTGCGTCCTGCACGACCGCCGTGTCGGCGTCGGCCATGCCCGCCCACCGCTCCAGCACCGGGCGGTCCTGGTCGGCGATGGCCCGCAGCACCGTCCGGATGTCGAACGGCTTCTTGCGGTCCGGGTTGGCCTCGGCGGAGAAGATCTCGCCGACCGTGCGGAACGGGCTGCCCGCCACGTCGTGCGGGAACGGGGAGATGTCCCGGTCCACCGGGTCGGTGGTGGTCACCCGCCGCGGGGCGTCCTCGCCGGGCGCGACGTACGTGTGGTCGTAGTGGGCCATCAGCACGTCCCGCGCGGCGGTCAGGTTCGGCGCCCAGTACTGCGCCTGCCCGTTCGGGCCCATCACCCGGTCGTACCCGCCGATGCCGAAGTTGTCCTCGGCGGAGACGCCGCCGGAGAAGTCCAACGACTGCTTGCCGGTGAGCACCATCGCCGAATCCGGGGTCATCACCAGGACACCCTTGGTGTGCATGAGCATCGTGGCCTCGGCGTTCCAGTACGGCTGCGCGCCCACGTTGATGCCGGCGACCACGATGTTGATCTCACCGCCGGCCTGGGTGAACTCGACGATGCGCTTGAGCGCCGCCGCCACCCAGTCCATGTTCTCCGTACCCGAGGTCATCGAGATTCTGGCCCCGGCGGAGAGCGCCCACCACTCCAGCGGCACCCGCATCTGCTCCGCCAGGTCCAGCGCGGCGATCACGCGCCGGCACTCCGGCTCGGACAGCGCGCCCAACGACTTCGTCGGGTCGCCGAGCAGCACGACCCGGGTCACGCCCTGCGGGTGTCGCTCGGTGGTGGCGGTGACGACGCCCGCGACGATCGCGGCGCGGTTGCGCCCCCTCGGCCGGTCCACCGGTAATAGCGACGGAGCGCCGTCGGAGCCGGTTTTGGGCGGAGACGAGCACCGTCCATCCTGCGCGGCATGCGCGTCGTCGAGGTCGTGCTCGACGAACTCACCGAGCCGACCGGTCAGCTCGTACGGGTACACCGTGTTGCGGCTGCTGGCCCGCAGCACCTTCAGCCGGTACTCGTCGAGCGGCTCGACGGGCTCGGCGGGCGGCTCGCCCACGGTCAGCTCCGCGCCGCCCTGGGCGTCGAACGAGATCCGTACCGCGATCTTGGTCAGCTCGCCGGTGCGGCGGTCGCGCTGACGCGCGATGAACAGGATCTCCTCCAGGCCGGCGCCCACCGTCGTCGGGCGCACCCGCCCGGCGATCATCTCCATCTCCTCGCGGGTCAGCTCGCTCGGCGGCCACACGTAGACGACGATCCGGTTGGTGGTGAAGCGCGTCTTCGACGGCCGGCGCGACTGGGCCCGGCGAATCGAGTCGAGGCAGGCCGCCACCGCGTCCTCGGCGGTGGGCAGCGCCACCAGCCGGCCGTCCTGCTCGCGCAGCTCGGTCAGGTCACGTACCTGGGCGAACGCCACCAGGCGCTCGTCGGCCGGGTTCTCCCGCGCCACGCACTGGAAGAGGTAGACCTCCTCGTCCGACGACGGCAACCGGGTCAGGTCGAACTTGTGCAGCCGCTCCAACTGCATCCGCTGCGCGATGTACGGGTGCAGACCGCGGATCAGCCGGTCCTCGACCATCCCGACGTCGGACGGGCGGAACGTGAAGTGGTGGTGCATGACCGCCCCGCCGCGACCCGCGACGGTGGCGGTGAGCCGCCGGACCTGCACCGGCAGCGGATGGGCGACGAGCACGTCGCGCAGCGCGGCGGCCATCGCGTCGAAGTCCTCCGGCTGGTTCTCCCAGCCGAGGTAGATGTCGGCGTCGACCGAGTCCTCGGCGCCGGCCAGCTCGGCGAGCCCGCGCAACGCGTCGCCGAGCCCGTCGAAGCGGACGGCCGCGGAGACCACGGTGGAGTCCGTCCGCTCGGCGACCACGAAGGAGCAGTCGGCGACCTCGCGGGTCCGCACCCGGTTGAGCGCCTTGTTGCCGTAGTAGCGGCGGGTGAGCACCTCCAACATGACCGTGTTGTCGAGGTGGTGCCGCACGAGGCGCTGCCCGAGCAGACGGACCAGTGGCTCGGTGCTGCGGACCATCTCGGCGACGCGCTCGGCGCGGTCGGGCGAGTCCGGCTGGGCGTCCAGGTGTCGCAGGTGGGCCCGCACCTGCGCGTAGACGCGGGCGCGGTTGCGGCGCAGCAGCGGCTGCGCGAACCATGCGAACACCACGCCCCGGGCCAGGTCGGCGATGGCGGGGAAGCGGACCTGCGTCGCGGCCACCAAGCGTTCCAGCGCCAGACCCGCAGGCTCCCGCAGCGACTCGTCCGGCGGCGTTTCGCGCAGCCACTCGCGCAGCAGCGACGCCACGACGGTGGCGTCGACGGACGCGCGCTGCTGGGCCAGGAAGATCCGGAACACGGCGGCTTCCAGGCCGGGGGAGCGCTCCAGGTCGGTCACGCCGTAGTGACTGAGCGCCTTGGCGAGCTTGGCCTGGAAGGCGTCCGGCAGACCGGCCCGCTCCACGTCGAGGCTCTGCAGGTAGGTGTGGAGGTACTCCCGGTCACTGCGCGCGTGCGCGCCGCCGTCCTCGCCGGTCGGCCGGTTGCGGCTCAGCTCGGCCAGGTCGGCGAACGCGTCGACGAGGTCCACCTCGGCGGCCAGCGGCCGGTGCCCGTCCTCGGCCGCCAACCGGCGTACGACGAGATAGTCGTCGAGCACCCGCCGGTCGTCGTGCGGGTCGACGTCGTAGCCGAGCAGCAGGCCGCGCAGGTCCTCCTGACCGCGCCGGCTGCGCTCGTACGACGACAGGCCGGCATCGACGGTGGGCAGGTCCAGCTCGACGGTGGGGCCGCTCGGAGCGGCCACGGTGTCGGCGGCCTCGTCGACGATCGGCTCCAGCCGCAGCAGCGGCGCACCGGCCTCCACCTGGCTGCCCACCGAGACGGCGCACTCCTTGAGCCGGGCCCGGAACGGCGCGCGCAGCACCGTCTCCATCTTCATGGCCTCCAGCACCAGCACCGGCGCGCCCGCCTCGACCTCGGCGCCCACCTCCAGGGGGGTGGCGACGACGAGCGCGGGCATCGGGGAGCGCAGGACGCCGCCCTCGTCGCGGCTGACCCGGTGCGTCACGCCGTCCACCTCGACGAGATGGGTCGGGCCGTGGGTGCCCGTGAGCAGGCGGTACCGGACGCCGTTGACGACGATCTGGCCGGTGTGCCGGTCGAAGCGGTCCAGCTCAACGTCGGCCGTGCGGACGTCGCCGCCCACCTCGATGCCCACCCGGAACCGGTGCGCGCCGATCCGGGCCACGCGCAGCCGATAGGTGACACCCCGCAGCTTGAGGTCCAGCGGTCGGCCGCTGGCGTGCTGCACCTGCGGACGCCCACCGGCGGCGGTCGACAGCAGCCGCTGCCGCTCGGCGCGCTCCTCCTCCTCGTACGACTCGATCGCGGCGGCGGCCAGCGCGACCGCGGAGTGCCGGTGCGTGACGAGCCGGCCCTCGCCGCGGACCCGGTCGATCCAGCCGGTGTCGGCGCTGGCGTCGATGACCTCCGGCTGGTCGAGCAGGTCGAGCACGAAGCTCTTGTTCGTCGCGCCACCGTCGATGATCACCGTGGTGTCGGCCATCGCCCGCCGCAGCTTGCCCAGCGCCTCGTCGCGGTTCCGCCCGTACGCGATGATCTTCGCGATCATCGAGTCGAAGTCGGCCGGGATGGTGTCGCCCTCGCTGACGCCGGTGTCCACCCGGATGCCCGGCCCGGCGGGCAGGTCGAGCCGCGCGATCCGCCCCGGCGACGGCGCGAAGTCACGGTCGGGGTCCTCGGCGTTGAGCCGGGCCTCGATGGCGTGCCCGCGCTCGAGCGGCGGGTCACCCACGAGCCGGCCGCCCGACGCGACGTGCAGCTGCGCCTTGACCAGGTCAAATCCGGTGGTCAGCTCGGTGATCGGGTGCTCGACCTGTAGGCGGGTGTTGACCTCCAGGAACGCGAACAGCCGGTCGCCGGGGTGGTAGAGGAACTCGACGGTCGCCGCGCCCCGGTAGCCGACCGCCACGGCGAGCCGCTCCGCCGACGTCTTCAGCTCGGCGGCCTGCGCCTTGTCGAGCACCGGCGAGGCCGACTCCTCGATGACCTTCTGGTTGCGCCGCTGCACCGAGCAGTCCCGCACGCCCAGCGCCCACGCGGTGCCCTGACCGTCGGCGATCACCTGGACCTCGACGTGCCGGGCGCCGGTGACCAGACGCTCCAGGAACACGATGCCGCTGCCGAACGCCCGCGCCGCCTCCTGGCTGGTGCGCTCGTACGCGTCGGCGAGTTCGGCGTCGCTGGTGACCACGCGGATGCCGCGCCCGCCGCCGCCGGCCGTCGCCTTGAGCATCAGCGGGTAGCCGATCTCGGCGGCTGCCGCCGTCGCGGCCTGCAGGCTCTCGACCGCCCCGCGGCTCCACGGCGCGACCGGCACGCCGACCTCCTCGGCGATCAGCTTCGCGCCGATCTTGTCGCCGAGCTGGCGCATGGCCTCCGGGCTCGGTCCGATGAAGGTGACCCCGATCTTCTCGCACAGCTCCGCGAAGGCGGGATCCTCGGCGACGAAGCCCCAGCCGACCCACGCGGCGTCGGCGCCGGTCTCGGTCAGGGCGCGCTCGAGCGTCGCGAGGTTCAGGTACGGGCGGGCCGACGCGGGCCCGAGGTCGTAGGCGATGTCGGCCTCGCGCACGAAGGTGGCTGTGCGGTCGACGTCGGTGTGGAGGGCGACCGTCTCGATCCGGCTGCCCGTCTCCGCGGCCAGCTCCCGGACCGCGTGGATGAGGCGCATGGCGGCCTCACCCCGGTTGACGATGGCGACGCGGTTGAACACCCGACTGACCCCTTTGGTAGACCATCTGTACGTGCCGAGACATGACGGCTCCCGGCAGTGATCACTTTTCCGGCTCGGAGTGGACGGCGCCATGGTGCAACGGCCCAACCAACCGCCGCTGATTTGTAGAGACCCCACAAAACTTTTTGGCTGTCAGCCGCCGGGTGCCGGATAGATGTCCCCTCTTCGCGATGAACGCCCCGACATCACCTTTCGGTTTCTTCGCCCCATTGCGCCCGCCCTGGGCGCCGGCCTCACCATCACCCGACCGACCGACCGACCAACCGGCTGCCTGGCCGCCCCGCCACCGGGTCGATCCCGGGACAGAAAAACGGCCCGCGCCCTACACGGGCGCGGGCCGGGCGAACCGCCTTCGTCCTACTTGGACGGCTCAGGCAGCTTGCAGTCGATCTTGGGGTTGGCCCCGATGTAGTTCAACGGTCCGGCCACGATCGTGACCAGGATCGTGCCCGCCTCGGCGCAGTTGGTGTCGTCGCCGCTGTAGTAGCCCCGCTGGCCGGCGGCGACCGCGCCGATCACCAGCCAGATAACGACGATGACTCCGAGTATCGAGGTGCCGCGCATCGCTGCCTCCTGAAGGAATGTGGTGGAGCTGAGGTGCACGCGTTGTACCCAATCGGGTCGCGCCGCTAACGGTGGACGCGTCGTACCCCCGCCGCATCGTCCGTCCGGCCGATGCCGGCATCGGCCGCCCGCACGAGGTCTCCCCGCGCGGCTATCGGATCGCCGACCGACCCGGCCGCCGCGCGGGGCATCGGACGTAGAACTGCCTCACGGCCCGCCGAGGAGGACCCATGGACGTCCCGACACCATCGCTCTACGTCGACCGCCCCCACGACGTCGCGGTCGCTGCCCGCGCGCTCGCGGGAGGCGCGATCGTCGCGGTGGCGTTCGCCAACGTCTACGCCCTCGTCGCCCGCCCGGACCCGGCCACCGTCCGTCGGGTGAACCTGGCCAAGGGTCGGTCCGTCGACCAGGTCGGCAGCATCACCACCGCGATCGGACGTATCCCGGGGATGTTCGACTGGTCCCGCATCTCGCCCCGGTTGCCGGTCGGCCGGGTACGGGCCCTGATGGACGCCCTCTACGGTGCCGGGCCGTTCGGCTTCCGGGGTCCGGCCGCCGACCGGTTGCCCGACCACCTCACGCAGGTCGACTGCGGACTGCGGACCGCCCAGGTCATCGCTCCCGGCCTCACCTGCCCGTCCAACACGTTCTTTGAGCGGGCGCTCGCCGAGACCGGCACCGACCACCTCTACATCACGTCGGCGAACCGGTCCCGGCACCACACCGGGGCCGCCGAGGAGCCGGCCCACTGGAAGGCCGGCGCGCTCGCCGCCGACTTCGCCCACCTGCGCGACCTGGTGGTGCTCGCCCACCCGGACGAGGCGGTGGCCCGCGCCGCCTACCCGGGCTACCTCACCACCTCGGTGACCCTGCTCTCCTTCCACGCGCCGGTCGGCGAGCTGGAGGAGCCGCCGGTGCTG
Source organism: Micromonospora sp. DT44 (assembly GCF_049841635.1). Classification (NCBI taxonomy): domain Bacteria; kingdom Bacillati; phylum Actinomycetota; class Actinomycetes; order Micromonosporales; family Micromonosporaceae; genus Micromonospora; species Micromonospora sp. DT44. Next base: position 85,521 of record NZ_JBNCKS010000022.1, read on the forward strand.
ACCGTGGACCGGCACGGCTCGCTGCACGTCGACGACGTACGCCGGGCCGCCGCGCCGCTGGGCCTCCAGGTGCGTCTCGGCAACACCGCCGGGCAGCGGCTGCAGGCCCGGGGGTACGCGGGCGCGCTGGTGTGACCGCCTGCCGGCCGACGGCCGGTTCAGTGCGGCGGTGCGGGGGCCTCCGGTGGTTTGCCGTGGCTGCGGAGGTGGTCCGCGTAGGCGACCCCGGCCAGCACCAGCAGCGCGCCGAACGAGGCGGCCAGCGGTGGCAGGTACATCACCACGGGCGCGATCGTCAGCAATGCGAGGAGCCCGCCGGGGCGGGACGGCGACACCCGACTGAACACCTCGTACTCGAATGAGGACCGGCCGACCAGGAACAGCGCCGGGCCGCCGAGGATCACCGCCACCCAGGCCGGCGGCGTACGTCCCGGGTGGTCATGCAGCACCAGGTCGAACCCGGAGGCCGTGGTCACCACACCCGCGATCATCAGCAGGTGGGTGTACGGGGCGGTGAACAGGAACTTGGCCGGCGCGCCGGAGATCTTGATGGCCGCCGGCAGCAGCTGGCCGGACTTGTGAACGTAGATCCGCCACAGCAGCAGGGTGGTCCCGAACGCCACCGCGAACGAGACGATGTTCTGCGCCTCGGTGTGGTTGAGGTTGAACATCGTGCCGATGGTCAGGATGGCGTCGCCGAGCGCGATGATAAAGAACTGCTGGTACCGCTCGGACAGATGCTCGGCCGTGACGTTGCGCTGCGGCTCCGGCACCACCCCCAGGCCCGGCACCGGGTACGCGAGCCGGAAGCCGGTGTAGTCGATGGCAAGCGCGATGGCCCAGCACGCCATCCGGGCGTCACCGGCGACGAACGCGCCGATGATCCAGGGGATCGCCGACACGACGAACCAGGTGAAGATGCGCAACGCTCGGCGCTGGGTCTGTGGTTGGCGACGCACAGCCGGCATCAGGAACAGCCCGCGCCCCAGGTGGATGGCGACGTACGTGCCGGCGAAGGCGATGCCGCGCGTGTTGAACGCCTCCGGGATCGCGGTGGTCATCAGCAGCGCGCCGAACATGACCGAGGCGATCAGCAGCTTGATCTCGGTCCGTTCCGGGTCGTACAGGTCGGTGACGAGGGTGGTGATCGCCCACGTCCACCAGACGGCGGCCAGCAGGATCAACGCCCGTCCGGCGCGGTGCCAGTCGAGCTGGTCGACCATGCCGCGCGAGATGAGCGCGAGCGCGACCACGTATACCAGGTCGAAGAAAAGTTCGAGCAGAGTCACCCGGCGGGGGGAATCCGGGTCGCGTACCGGTGGTCGCGTCCTTCCGGGCCCGGGCTCCGGCGCGGAGAACTGCACGCTCGCTCCTGCGGTGCCGGTCGACTCGGCGGACCGTCCGGCCCACCTCGACCGACGCTAGCCAGCGGCCCACCCCGCCACCTCGGGATTCGTCCCACCGTCCCCCGACCGGGCGTCGTTCGGCCCGCGTCCCGGCCTCCGTCGGGCGCTCGGAACGAGCGAACCCCCGGACGTCCGCGCGGACGTCCGGGGGTTCACGGTGGTGCGTCAGCCCTGGTCGCCGCCGGGCAGGACGGCGGTCGCCGCGTCGCCGGCGCCGGCCAGCACCCGAGCCTGCTGGGGCCAGGTGGCCAGCGCGGGCGCGCCGCGCAGGCCGGCGGTCCGGATCAGGTCGCGCAGCGCCGGCTCGTCCAGCTCGCCGAGCTGGCGGTAGGTGCGCACTCCGGCCGCCTGCAACGCGGCCGCCATCTTCGGCCCCACACCCTGGATCCGGCGGAAGTCGTCCGCCGGGCCCGTCGGGTCGGTGTCCGCCGTGGCCGCCGTGTCCGCCGCGTCCGCCGGGATCGGCGGGGCGTCGGCCGCGCGGACCGGCGGCGTGGCCCGCGCCGGCTCGGCCTCGTCGACGTCCGCCGCGGGCAGGCCGGCCGCGACCGCCGGGGTCGTGTCGGCCGGCGTCGTCCCGGTGTACGCGCTCTCGGCGGGAACGGCCTCGACCGGCTCGACCGGCGTGGTGTCGATCGGCTCGGCCGGGGTGGTGTCGATCGGCTCGGCCGGGGTGGTGTCGATCGGCTCGGCCGGGGTGGTGTCGATCGGCTCGGCCGGGGTGGT